>NZ_JBGOOU010000008.1:0-184337 GCF_041439815.1 Vibrio sp. 1F279
AACCGAGGTCCACGGATTTGCAATCCGCTGCATAGCCACTCTGCCAAGGCGCCTTAGTAACTCCAATCGAATCGCTTATTGCCATCCTCTTGGGTACGGGATGCATTCTACGGATTCGAGCGTTTGAGTCAATATTATTTTTATATTTTTAATTCGTTTGAATAGATTTTATACGAAACAGGCTAAATAGCTGACTTTGTGTGCAAAGCACTTTGTGGACAGGCTATTCAAAGGAGATCTATATCACATTAGATATCCACTATTGATAATTTAACCTTAGGTTAAAGATCAAAAAAGCGAGCCTCAGCTCGCTTCTTCATCAATGGTGTTTTTCGTCTAACAAATCATCTTTGGCGGCCATCAAGTATTGCGCCATTGACCAGTAAGTAAGAACGGTTGCAACATAGAGTGCAATGTAACCCACCCAAACCATCCAGTCGTCGTATCGCCAGATAAGTACCCAAAGAGCGAACATCTGAGAAACGGTTTTCACTTTACCAACCCAAGATACCGCAACGCTTGCACGTTTGCCGATTTCAGCCATCCATTCACGAAGCGCCGAGATGATAATTTCACGACCAATCATGGTCACCGCAGGAATAGTCACCCAGATCGAGTGATAGTGCTCGGTAACTAAGATAAGAGCAGTAGCAACGAGCACTTTATCCGCCACGGGGTCAATAAAGGCACCAAAGCGAGACGTTTGTCCTAGTTTACGAGCCAGCATGCCATCTAGCCAGTCAGTAAAACCCGCTACCCAAAACACCATTGCAGCAGCAAAAGGAGCCCATTCATAAGGTAGGTAAAAAACAACAACGAATACTGGGATTAAAAATAGTCTCAGTAAGGACAAAATGTTAGGTATATTCAAACGCATATTATTAGGCTCTTATCAATTGCGCTTTAATGGTGCGGGATTTTTACTATTGTTTCAATGCTTGATAAATGTTTTCTGCCAAAGAATGACTAATGCCCGGCACTTTGGCTATTTCTTCGACAGTTGCACGCTTAAGTTCTTGTAAGCCACCCATATATTTCAACAAAGATTGACGACGCTTAGGCCCTACCCCTTCAATTCCTTCAAGTGCACTGGTTCTACGCGTTTTACCACGTTTTGCTCTGTGCCCGGCAATAGCATGATTATGGCTTTCGTCACGAATATGTTGGATAAGGTGTAGCGCTGGCGCATCACTGGGTAAATTGAACTCTTCGCCTTCAAGAGTCACCAAGGTTTCTAAACCCGGTTTACGCGTAACCCCTTTGGCTATACCCATCATTCTTGGTCGAAATGGCCAATCACCCCAATATTGAGAAATGATCTCATGAGCGCGGTTGAGCTGACCTTTACCACCGTCGATAAAAATGATGTCTGGGATCTTATCGACATCAAGTTGCTTCGAGTAACGCCTCTCAAGCGCCTGAGCCATTGCCGCGTAATCATCACCACCGGTAATGCCAGTGATGTTGTAACGGCGGTATTCCGGCTTAACAGGGCCTTCCTGATTGAACACCACACAAGACGCTATCGTACTTTCACCCATGGTATGACTGATATCAAAACATTCCATCCGTTTAATCACATCCATCGACAACACTTCTTGAAGCTCTTTAAAGCGCTGGTTGATGGTCATCTTGTGATTAATTTTGGTGGTAATAGCCGTCAATGCATTGGTATTCGAGAGTTTAAGGTAACGACCTCGAGTACCTGAAGGGTTGGTATTGAAGTGAATCTTACGACCCGCCACTTCACACAAGGCTTCTTGAATCGGTGTGATATCTTCCATCAAATCGGCATTGAGAATCAAACGAGTTGGGATGGTTCTCGCTTCATTATGCGCAAGATAGTATTGGCTTAAAAAGCTCGAAAAAACCTCTTCTCGCACCGTATTGGTGGGAATTTTCGGGAAATGGCTTCTACTGCCTAAAACCTTGCCTTGGCGAATCATCAAGATATGAATACACGCTACGCCATTCTCTTGAGCAAAGCCCAACACGTCCATATCTTCCATTGAATCGTCGGATACATATTGTTGTTCTTGCACGCGTCGAATCGCTTGGATTTGGTCACGGAACGCGGCAGCTTGCTCAAAGCGAAGCTCTCGGCTTGCTGTGTCCATCTTTTCGATGAGCGTCTCAAGGACTAACTTGTCCTTCCCTTGCAAGAACAGACGAACGTAATCGATAAGTTCACTGTACTCTTCATCAGAGATGATTGAGCTGACACATGGCGCAGCACAACGGCCAATCTGATACATCAAACACGGGCGCGTTCTATTGGCATAAACGGTATCTTCACACTGACGGGCAGGGAAAATCTTTTGGATTAGGTGTAGCGTCTCACGCACAGCGCCGGAATCAGGGTAAGGACCAAAGTATTCGCCCTTTTTCTTCTTAGCACCACGATGCATCGACAAACGAGGATGCTTGTGACCGCTAATAAAAATATAAGGATACGACTTATCATCACGCAAAAGTACATTGTATTTAGGCAAGTACTGCTTGATGTAGTTGTGCTCAAGAATAAGCGCTTCTGTTTCCGTGTGCGTTACAGTGACGTCGATCTTGTCAATATTACTGACTAGAGCGCGTGTTTTTTCACTGTCGACTTTTTTACGGAAATAACTGGAAAGGCGTTTTTTGAGGTTCTTAGCTTTACCGACGTAAATAACGACAGCCTCGGCGTTATACATTCGATAAACGCCGGGCTGCTCTGTTACTGTCTTGAGGAATGAGACTGAGTCAAACAAGTTGGTCACTATACGATCTCAGTGTTAAAGGGTCTCAGTGTCTAACATTCCATGTCTAATCGCTAAATGCGTCAGCTCTACATCGCCACTGATATCCAGCTTACTGAACAAGCGGTAGCGGTAACTGTTGACTGTTTTAGGACTTAGATTGAGTTGTTCTGAAATATCCGTCACTTTCTGACCTTTAGTAATCATCATCATGATTTGAAGTTCACGCTCAGATAAGTCTGCGAATGGATTTTCAGACGCAGGCGAGAATTGGCTCAAAGCCATCTGCTGCGCAATTTCTGGTGAAATGTATCGTTGGCCACTATTAACCACTCGAATTGCATTTACCATTTCATCCGGACCTGCCCCTTTAGTAAGGTAACCAGCAGCTCCAGCTTGCATCACTTTAGTTGGAAACGGATTTTCCGTATGAACAGTTAAAACGATGATTTTAACATCAGGGTTGAAACGCAAGATTTTCTTGGTTGCTTCTAAGCCACCAATACCAGGCATATTCATATCCATCAAAATAACGTCAGTATTGTTAGTACGACACCATTTTGCAGCATCTTCACCGCTTTCAGCTTCCCCTGCTACGTTCATTCCACGGACGTCTTCAATAATACGTCGTATCCCTGTGCGAACCAGCTCGTGATCATCTACAAGGAAAACATTTATCAAACTTGTATCTCCACACTATTAATTGGCTCTGCAACCACTGTTCCTTTGTTCATCTGTTTGAAACAATTGAACAAAGGAACAGTGAATCGCAGCATTGAGTACATCTTAACTTAATTACTAAAAAAAAGCTCTGTTGAATATGTGCTGAAACACGAACTTTAGCAAGTACTTATTAACAAATAAGCCAACTAAAACAACAAGCTTTTTCTAAAAATCAACCAGTTAAAACAACACCCAATAAAATTACACAAGATAAAGACATTTTCAATACCATTGAATAGCCATTCGCGACAATTTCACTTATTTGCTTATAGAGTCCCGTTATTTGCCTCTGTTAACTAGAATTTAGTTAGTATTTTTGCTGCCTGTTATGCGCTGAGGGTCGCTAGGTGGTAGTATTCGATTCCCAATTTCAATAGGTTACTACATTGGATATTCAGCAAGGCTTTGTACTCACAAGACAAGCAAGAGACTTTTCAGGGCGCACACAAATCGACTTGTGGTTAAGCACCCCTCAAGGCCCTACTCTACTGACAATTCAAAATGAAAAGCCTGTATTTTTTGTCGCGCAAACTGATGTTGAAGCATGTCAGGCTATCGCAGCGAAAGAGTCTATCAATTGCCAGTTAAAGCCTTTGGAGCTAGCAACATTTGACCAAACCCCTTTAGCCGCTTGTTACTCTTCCTTATCGAGAAGCAGCTTCGGGTTAGCTCAAGCCTTTAACGGTGAAGAGATCCAAACCTTTGAAGGTGATATTCGACTGGCCGATCGTTTCTTGATGGAGCGCTTTATCAAGGGCAGTATCGAATTCACAGGCACTATCACTCCAAAAAGACAGCATCGCAGAGTATCGAACGCAAAATGTCGAGCTGGCGATTACTTGCCAAACTTGTCTGTGGTTTCGCTTGATATTGAGTGTTCGGAAAAAGGCGTGCTTTATTCCATCGGCCTAGACAGTCCAATGGATAGCCGAGTGATAATGATTGGCGACCCACAACAAGCCGACACCAATATCCAATGGGTTGCCAACGAGAAAGCGCTGCTTGAAGCTATGATTGCGTGGTTCTCCGAGTTTGACCCAGACATCATCATCGGTTGGAATGTCATTGATTTCGACTTTAGGCTGCTGCACAAACGTTCAGAATGGAACGAAGTGAAACTCAGTATTGGTCGCGACAATCAACCGAGCTTCTTTCGCAGCTCCGCACAAAACCAGCAGGGGTTCATTACCATTCCTGGTCGCGTGGTCTTAGATGGTATCGATATGCTTAAAACAGCAACCTACCATTTCAGGTCATGGTCTCTTGAGTCCGTGTCACAAGAGTTACTGGGCGAAGGCAAAGACATTCATAATGTTCATGACCGCATGGATGAAATCAATCGAATGTTTAAGTTCGATAAACCTTCACTTGCCAAGTACAACCTTCAAGACTGTGTGCTAGTAAACCGAATCTTCGAACACACTCACCTACTCGATTTTGCTATTGAACGTTCTCGCTTAACTGGTGTTGAACTTGATCGCGTTGGCGGCTCTGTCGCTGCTTTTACTAACTTATACATGCCTCAGATACACCGAGCGGGTTACGTCGCGCCGAACTTAGAGCCTGAGAACTGGATCGCTAGCCCCGGTGGTTATGTGATGGATTCGATTCCCAACCTTTATGACTCTGTGTTGGTACTCGATTTTAAGAGCCTTTACCCATCGATCATTCGTTCTTTCTTAATTGACCCGATGGGGTTAATTGAAGGACTAAAGTTAGAGTTAGGCTCTGAAGAAGACCAAGCAGTGGCTGGGTTTCGTGGCGGTCAATTCCACCGCTCTAAGCACTTTCTACCAGAGATGATCGAAAATCTCTGGGCAGCGCGTGATGTCGCAAAGAAAAATAACGAGAAAGCTTTTTCTCAGGCGATTAAGATCATCATGAACTCTTTCTATGGTGTGCTGGGTTCTTCTGGTTGTCGTTTCTTTGATACTCGATTGGCGTCATCGATCACCATGCGTGGTCATGAGATCATGAAGCAAACCAAGGTTCTGCTCGAAGATAAAGGGTATCAAGTAATTTACGGAGATACCGATTCAACTTTCGTGTCTCTTAATGGCAGTTTTGAGCAAGAACAAGCAGACGAGATTGGTCACTCTCTTGTGGCTTACATCAACGACTGGTGGACGAATCACCTGAAAGAGGTCTACAACCTCACCTCGATACTTGAATTGGAATACGAGACCCATTACCGCAAGTTTCTAATGCCGACAATTCGGGGCTCTGAGACAGGATCGAAGAAACGTTATGCAGGCTTAATCAATCAAGGTGACCAAGAGAAGATCATTTTTAAAGGCCTTGAAAGTGCACGAACCGATTGGACGCCTCTCGCACAACAGTTCCAACAAACCTTGTATGAGATGGTCTTTCACGACCAAGATCCAAGTGATTATGTTAGACAGTTTGTCGATGAAACATCCGCAGGCAAACACGATGACCTACTGGTTTATCAAAAGCGCTTGCGCCGTAAATTGCATGAATACCAGAAGAACATTCCGCCACAGGTTCGCGCAGCAAGATTAGCCGATGAGATCAATGCTCAGCTCGGTCGCCCACTTCAATACCAAAACAAAGGACGTATTGAATATTTGATTACGCTGAGTGGCCCCGAGCCCAAGGAGTATTTGAAGAGCGGTATCGATTATCAACATTACATCGACAAGCAGATTAAACCGGTCGCAGAAGCGATTCTGCCATTTATAGGGTTAGATTTTGAAAGAGTCAGCGGCCAGCAGCTAGGTCTGTTCTAGATTGAATCCTCTTTAGAGGCGACATTAAACTCGATATACCATTAAAACTCGATATACCATTAAAACGAAAAAAGCAGAGGAGTGCTTAACTCGCTCTGCTTTTTCATATCAATGGATAGCTTACGATCTTGATAGCTTACGACCCCCTATCCGATTCGAAACTCAGTTTTCTGATACTGCTTAACCAGCCATTCACCAAAGCCATCAAGAATCCCTATTACTGAACGTTTAGGAATCGCACGCCCAGACAGCAAAATACCCAATCTTTGAATCTCGACTTCTTTCTCTGGATGATATCTCAAGAACTGTTGACCGCACTCCATAGGCGCATCGAACCAGTTCTTGTCTCGGTACATAACCAAAGAATAACTGGCTCGCAGAAGCTTCTTGGCAATAATCACCTGCGCGGCGACTTGCTGCTCTGGTGTTGTTGCTCGGGCGATCTTATTGCGATACACCGCTAACCAGTTTTCCGCATCCATATTCCAGTGCTTAGCGATTTCCCAACTTGTTTCAAAATCACCATAACAATCAGATAAGTCTTCACCATGCACGCACACAGCTAAATGCTTGAGCATAAAGCCCCACGTAAAGATGTTGTCAAAATCAACTATCTCGCTCACCAAGGTAGTTTTGATCGCCACTTGTGTGACCTGAGGGAAGCTCTTTTGGAAGCGCCATTTAATGGTATTCAGCAGCGTGGTTCGTTGGTCTGGGAAAGAACGACGAGTAACCACAACCACATCTAGATTCGAGCGACCGACAACGGCTTGCTTGCGTGCCACACTGCCATAAACATAGACACTGTGCAGATTAGAACCTAACCCACCTTTTAGAAAGGTAATCAGATCGTTAACCACAGGTTGAAATTCAGGTTGAAATGGCTGTGTTGGGTCAATAACAGGTAGCTGCATAGGTCGTTTCGGTAAATAAAATAATGATTTAACTGTCTCTCTATGATCGCTTAGGTGACTTTATGATTCAAGCTATTCCTATTTATAGCGTCTACGAGATATAATCACCGGATAGACCCAATAAGGACAAACACAAAATGCCTAGAGCAAGTGAGATTAAAAAAGGTTTTGCGATCAATGTTGATGGCAAAACAGTACTAGTTAAAGATATCGAAGTAACAACACCAGGTGGCCGTGGCGGTCAAAAGATTTACCGCTTCCGTGGTCACGATGTAGCAACTGGCGTTAAAACAGAAGTTCGTCACAAGGCTGACGAAATCGTTGAAACGATCGACGTAACTAAGCGTGCGGTGATGTTCTCTTACGTTGATGGCAACGAGTACATCTTCATGGATAACGAAGATTACACACAATTCATCTTCAACGGTGAAATGATCGAAGACGAACTGCTGTTCATCAACGAAGATACGCAAGGTATGTACGCGATTCTTATCGACGGTACTGCGGCGACTCTTGAGCTACCAACTTCAGTTGAGCTAGTAATCGAAGAGACAGACCCTTCAATCAAAGGTGCTTCTGCTTCAGCTCGTACTAAGCCAGCTCGTCTGTCTACAGGCCTTACTGTTCAAGTTCCTGAGTACATTGCAACTGGCGACAAAGTTGTTGTGAACACAGCTGAACGCAAATACATGAACCGCGCAAGCTAAGATACTGATTATGACCGAAGCTAACGACCTAATGTCTTACGACGACGCAATTGACACTGCATACGACATCTTTCTAGAGATGGCTGCTGATAATCTTGAACCTGCAGACGTGATCTTATTCACCGCTCAGTTTGAAGATCGTGGCGCTGCAGAACTTGTTGAAACTGGTGACGATTGGGTTGAACATGTTGGCTTTGAAGTCGACAAAGAGATCTACGCTGAAGTACGCATTGGTCTTGTAAATGAAGCTGATGATGTCTTAGATGACGTATTCGCTCGTCTACTGATCAGCCGTGACCCTGAACACAAGTTCTGTCACATGTTGTGGAAACGCGACTAGGCTCTTCTTAAACCAGCTCAGAGTACTGAGCTGGTTTTCTTACGACTTCATAGCCTCATCACTTTACCAAACTGCAACTCTACAAAATTATGACCAAAGCAAAGACAGATACCCTATCCAAAGGCTATGCCTGTGTTGGATTAGTAAATCCCAAAACCCCTGAAAATGTTGGCTCAGTAATGCGAGCAGCTGGTTGCTACGGAGCAAACTCTGTATTTTATACTGGCACCCGTTATGACCACGCTCGACAATTTCATACCGACACCAAAGAAAAGCATCTTGAGTTGCCTTTGATTGGTGTTGAAGATCTTAAAGATATTATTCCTGTTGGCTGCGTGCCCATCGCGGTTGATTTGATAGAAGGCGCTAAACCTCTACCTGATTATAAGCACCCACCTCGTGCTTTTTATATCTTCGGCCCTGAAGATGGGACTCTGAAAAAAGAGATCACGGATTTTTGTCGTGAAACCATCTACGTCCCGACTAATGGCTGCATGAACCTTGCTGCCGCGGTCAATGTTATTTTGTATGACCGCATGGCAAAGGGTGACAACTTCTCGAATCATTTGAAAGTGACCTAATATCAATCGTAGCGAGTCAGCCGAGTTGGCTGGGCACTTCTACCTGATCAAGCACTTCCACATGATTTGAACTGCGCCATATTCAAGACATAAAAAAACCTGCTAAATTAGCAGGTTTTTTTTGTATTCGAAACGTTGGATTAAGCTTCAGAATCCACGTAATTACTTACGTGATCTTGGCTTAGCCGGTTTAGCCGGGCGTCCGTTGTTCAGTTTAGGCTTTTTGGTAGACTGAGGTTTACCATTGGTCGCTGGAGCACTACGACCTGAATCAGGTGTTGTAGTACCGCGAGTTGCAGGCTTCTTACGCTTAGTCTGGTTGCTACGGCCTTTAGGAGCATTTGCGCGCTCTTCGTGACGTTTAACAGCACGACGAATTTTCTGGCTGCGAGAACGCTCACGCTTACGAGAAGTGTTTGCAGGATCAAGATCCAACAGTGTCTCTTTTTCTGGCTGAAGTTCAACAAGCTCACGCAAGTAGTTTACTTCTTGAAGATCTAGCTCTTTCCAACCGCCACGAGGCAGTTTCTTATCAAGGTAGATATCACCGTAACGTACACGTTTCAGACGGCTTACTGTTGTTTCTTGTGATTCCCAAAGACGACGAACCTCACGGTTACGACCTTCGTTAATTGCTACGTAGAAAGTATGGTTCATACCTTCACCGCCAGCGTAAACCACATCTTCGAAACGAGCCATACCATCTTCAAGTTGAACGCCACGAGTCACGTTCTTAACTTTTTGCTCGGTTACTTCACCAAATACACGTACTAGGTACTCACGCTCAACCTGACGGCTTGGGTGCATTAGGCGGTTTGCTAGTTCACCATCGGTTGTGAACAACAGTAGGCCAGATGTGTTTGCATCAAGACGACCAACTGAAATCCAACGAGAACCACGGATCTTAGGTAGACGATCGAAAACAGTACGGCGACCTTCAGGATCGTGACGAGTACAAAGCTCACCTTCAGGTTTGTAGTAAGCAAGTACACGACAAACCACTTCTTCAGAGGCTTTGCCTGTAATAGTGTGGCCATCGATACGGATCACTGAGTTCTCGTCTTCAAGACGCTCACCCAATTTCGCAACTTGACCGTTAACACTTACACGACCAGATTTGATTAAACCTTCTAGTTCACGACGAGAACCGTGACCAGCTCGCGCTAAAACCTTCTGTAATTTTTCGCTCATTTACTCTTTTCTACCTAATTGTCGTCTTCACAGACGTCGAATGAATTTTTCGCGACCAAATCGCGGTCGCGTATTATCGCAAATAACCTGCCAAAAAGCACTTGTTATTTACTCTGGCAGGTTTGCTGTTTCGTTACAGACTGTTAATCAGTAACGCTATTATTCAAACGGTGCTGGATCACCGGCACCACGACGTAAAACAACGGCGTCATCGTCACTGAAGTCAATAACCGTGGTTGGTTGTTCACCTAAGTAGCCGCCATTCAAAATGACATCAACCGCATGCTCTAGGCTGTCACGAATTTCTTCAGGATCCGATTCAGTGGTCTCGTTACCCGGAAGAATCAGAGACGTCGACATCAATGGCTCGCCCATTGCTTCTAGAAGATCTAGGGCAATTTTGTTGTCCGGTACACGAATACCGATCGTTCTACGCTTAGCGTTCATCAAACGCTTTGGCACTTCTTTTGTTGCTTTGAAAATAAACGTGTAAGCACCTGGCGTGTGCGCCTTAAGTAAACGGAAAGCCACGTTATCTACTCGTGCATACAGTGACAACTCAGAAAGGTCACGGCATAACAAAGTGAAATTGTGCTTATCATCGATTCGACGAATTTTACAGATGCGTTCGAGTGCTTGTTTATTTTCAAGCTGACAACCCAGTGCATAACCTGAATCTGTTGGATAAACCACAACGCCGCCATTGCGAATAATCGCAACCGCTTGAGTAATTAAGCGCGCTTGTGGGTTATCTGGGTGTACATAAAAAAACTGGCTCATTGTTGATCCTCGTTATCGAATCTCTCGACTCTATCATCAGAAGGAGCTGGTTCACCTAAAGACTATTCAGATGGTGAAACCGTTTGAAACTCCCAATCTTTCCATACTTCTTCGACCCCAGAAGGTAGCCAGAGATTACGTCCAAGTTCCATCCATGGGGATGGGTAATGGAAGTCGCTGCCTTGGGAGGCTAATAGTTTGTATTGTATAGCATAATCCGCAAGTGTGCGTCTTTCTTGTTGTGCTTGCTGAGGTTGAGCCACTTCCATAGCGTCACCATTTGCTTCAACAAATGCAGCGAGAAGGCGTTTAACCCACTTGGCAGTAAGGCCATATCGCGCAGGGTGAGCTAATACCGCTTGACCACCAGCAGCATGAATAGCCGTGACAGCATCACTCATTGAGCACCATGTTGGCGGCACATAGCCTGGGTTATTGCGCGTAAGAAACTTTTTAAACACCTGCTGCATGGTTTTCGCGTAGCCATTGTCGACTAACCATTTCGCAAAGTGAGCTCGAGTAATTGGTGCATCACCTGCAATCAACTTAACCTCTTCTAACACACCTTCACGAGTCGCTTTCTCAAGACGTTGAGCAATCATCTCTGCACGTCCGACACGGTGTTGCTTCTGTTGTTCAATTAACGCTTTCAATTCTGGTGATTCAGGATCGACGTTTAACCCAACAATATGGATATCTTTGTTTTGCCAAACGGTTGAGATCTCGATGCCGTTAATCAACTGAATAGGAAGATTGTTATCAGCAATATAGCTGCGTGCTTCTGCAAGTCCATCAGTCGTATCATGATCTGTAATCGCTAACGCTTCGATGTTAAAGCCTAGCGCTCGGTCAATCAGTTCAGGTGGAGTAAGTCGGCCATCTGAGGCTGTTGTATGACTATGTAGATCAATTCTCATATATTCTTTTTCATTGTTTTCAATTTTTATCGTTATATTTGTGTCAACGCACTTGACCTGCAAGCACAAAACTAGTTAACTAGTACACAAATACGAAGTATCACATTTGATAGGTTCACTATGTTACAAGAATTTAACCAAAACCATAAAGATAAAGTTTTAGAACTTTCTTCAGTAGAAGCAAGTTCAGAGCTTAATTGGTGGCGCACTTGGACAAGTTCTTGGTGGGCTAACGTGTACTTCTAATTAAACAGTTTGTTTATAAAAAAGTTATCACTAAGCCCGCTTTCATAGCGGGCTTTTTAATTTGTCGAACATCTCACATTCAACTGACCAACAAATCAACGAATTGACCATATTCTAGATTGGGTGAAAGGTATCTTTATGCGACTATGTACGGCAGGAAATTTAAAGAATCATAAAGGAGGTCTTGTGAACAAGGCCATTGAAATCAAAAAGCTGGGAACCATTGAGGTCATCAATTCTTCCGTTCCTTACTCGCAAGATCCAACCAGTGTTTTTCATACTCTGTGTGAAAACAAAACAGACAGTCTGTTGTTGGAATCTGCTGAGATTGAATCTAAACAGAACCTGACAAGCCTACTCCTTATCGACTCTGCTGTTCGCATCGTATGTCGCGGACATGAAGTAACCTTTCAAGCGTTGACTCAAAATGGTCAAGCGCTAATCGAACACCTAGCTCAAAACGTTAAAACAGAGATAAAATCTGACCTTACGGATAACGTATTGACGCTGACTTTTGTCGAACCAAGCAACGAATTAGACGAAGATTCACGTTTAAGAGAAGCGTCTTCATTCGATGCACTGCGTTTGGTTCAGCATAGCTTTGAGCAAGACGCGAATAACAAACACGCGTTATTCATGGCTGGCCTATTCGCTTACGACATCGTGGCGAACTTTGAACCGCTAGGCGATGCTGAAGCAACCAACAATTGTCCTGACTTTGTTTTCTACGTTGCCGAGACTCTATTACGTTTCGACCACCAAGAAAACGAAGGCCTACTTCACGCGAGCTTGTTCGCTCAAGATGAAACCATTAAAGCGCAATTAACTAAGCGCCTAGCCGACATTCAAACACAGTGTCAGTCATTGAAAGCCATCACCGAAGTAACGCCGCTCGACAATGTTGACGCTGTACCAAGCGTTTCAGATGAAGACTTCTGCCAAACGGTTCGTGATTTAAAAGAATACGTCGTTAAAGGCGATGTATTCCAAGTGGTACCTTCACGTCGCTTCACGCTACCTTGCCCTGCTCCACTGGCGGCTTACAAAGAACTCAAGCAAAGTAACCCAAGCCCTTACATGTTCTATATGCAAGATGAGCTGTTTACTCTGTTTGGTGCATCTCCAGAAAGCGCGCTGAAGTACGAAACTGAAACCAACCAAATCGAGATTTACCCAATTGCTGGTACTCGTCGTCGTGGTAAGCGCCCGAATGGGCAAATTGATTTCGACCTAGATAGCCGCATCGAACTTGAACTGCGTACCGACAAGAAAGAAAACGCGGAGCACATGATGCTGGTCGACCTAGCGCGTAACGATGTGGCACGTATTGCCGAAGCTGGCACTCGCCACGTAGCAGACTTGCTGAAAGTTGATCGCTACAGTCATGTAATGCACTTGGTTTCTCGTGTGGTTGGTCAACTACGTGAAGACTTAGATGCCCTACACGCTTACCAAGCTTGTATGAACATGGGTACGCTAACGGGTGCACCAAAAATCCGCGCTATGCAGCTTATCCGTGACGTAGAAAAAACACGTCGTGGTAGCTACGGCGGTGCAGTTGGTTACCTAACTGGTGAAGGCACGTTAGATACTTGTATCGTGATTCGCTCTGCTTACGTTGAAGATGGCGTGGCACAAGTACAAGCGGGCGCAGGTGTGGTATTCGACTCAGACCCACAAGCAGAAGCAGATGAAACTCGCGGCAAAGCTCAAGCGGTCATCTCTGCGATTCAAGCAGCTCATACTAAAAACCTAACAACTAAGAAGGAGTCGTAATCATGGCTGATATTGTATTCATCGATAACTTCGACTCGTTCACTTACAACCTTGTAGACCAGTTCCGTTCATTAGGTCACAGCGTGAAAATTTACCGTAACAACATTCCTGCAAAGGTAGTTGAAGCGGCGATCAATGAACTAGACAACCCTGTTGCATTGCTCTCGCCAGGCCCAGGCGCTCCGGCTGATGCGGGCTGCATGCCTGAGCTGATTCAGCTACTAAAAGGCAAAGTGCCAATGATTGGTATTTGCTTAGGCCACCAAGCGATTGTTGAAGCCTACGGTGGCACCGTTGCAGGCGCTGGCGAAATCATTCATGGTAAGGTGTCGATGATGGAACACCAAAATCATGCGACTTACCAAGGCTTACCTTCGCCACTGGCTATCGCTCGCTACCACTCTTTAGTAGCAACGCATGTATCTGATAGCTTAACAGTGACCGCTGAAGTCGATGATTTGGTAATGTCTGTGGTTCAAGAACAAGACAAGGTGTGTGGATTCCAATTCCACCCTGAATCAATTATGACGACCTACGGTGCAACGCTTCTAGCAAACGCTATCGAATGGGCTCTTGAGAAACCTATTCATTTAGAGAAAAGCTCTCCCCTTGAGAAGACAGGAAAATAGGACGAAATCATGGAACAGATTAGTAAACTTTACGAACAGCAGTCTCTTACTCAAGAAGAAAGCCAACAGTTATTTGATGTGATCATTAAGGGTGAGCTAGACCCAATCTTGATGGCTTCTGCTCTGACTGCATTGAAAATCAAAGGCGAAACGCCTGATGAGATCGCTGGCGCGGCGAAAGCACTGCTTGCCAATGCAAACCCGTTCCCACGCCCTGATTACGATTTCGCAGACATCGTAGGTACAGGTGGCGATGGTCACAACACCATCAACATTTCTACAACTTCTGCATTTGTAGCAGCAGCGTGTGGCTTAAAAGTCGCGAAGCACGGTAACCGCAGTGTATCGAGCAAATCAGGCTCTTCTGACCTACTGGATTCGTTTGGCATCAACCTAGCGATGACCGCGGAAGACACTCGTACGGCAGTCGATGAGCTTGGCGTAGCATTCCTATTTGCTCCGCAATACCACGGTGGCGTGCGTCACGCGATGCCTGTTCGTCAAACTATGAAAACACGTACTATCTTCAACATCCTTGGCCCACTGATTAACCCTGCTCGCCCTAACATCGAGCTAATGGGTGTTTACAGCAAAGAGCTAGTACGCCCTATCGCGGAAACCATGCTGCAAATGGGCATGAAGCGTGCTGCCGTTGTGCACGGTAGCGGCCTTGATGAAGTGGCTATTCACGGCGAAACCATCATTGCTGAAATCAAAGACGGCGCCATTCACGAATACACAGTCACACCGGCAGACTTTGGTTTGAACACTCACCCTCTTGAAGCAATCAAGGGCGGCGAGCCAGAAGAGAATAAAGCCATCACAACCGATATCCTAACGGGTAAAGGCACTGAAGCCCAAGTTGGCGCAGTAGCCGTGAACGTTGCTCTATTGATGCGTCTATTTGGTCACGAAGACCTAAAAGCTAACGCACAACAAGCAATTGACGCGATGAACTCTGGCAAAGCATACGAGCTTGTACAAAAGCTTGCTGCACACGCCTAACGAACGACGAATTGAGACAAAGAACATGACACAGACTACCGATAAATTGTCGACCCACGTTTCAGTCAAAGAAGCTGAAATGGCGGAAGTACTAGCAAAAATCGTTCGTGATAAATACCAATGGGTTGAAGCGCGTAAGCAGACCCAACCACTGGACGAGTTTAAAGCATCGTTAACCGCAACAGACCGCAGCTTTTATGATGCACTGAGCGGCGAACAAACGGTTTTCATCACTGAATGTAAGAAGGCCTCTCCGTCAAAAGGTTTAATCCGTGACGAGTTTGATTTGGACTACATTGCATCGGTGTACAACAACCACGCCAACGCCATTTCAGTACTGACAGACGAGAAGTATTTCCAAGGTGACTTTGAGTTTTTACCTAAGGTTCGCAGCATTGCTAAGCAGCCTATCCTGTGTAAAGACTTCATGGTTGATACCTACCAAGTTTACTTAGCTCGTCACTACTCTGCAGATGCTATCTTGTTGATGCTATCGGTATTAGATGACGAAGAGTACCAAGCACTTGCTGAAGTTGCTCACTCTCTAGATATGGGTGTACTAACCGAAGTCAGTAACGAAGAAGAGCTTCACCGCGCAGTCGCTTTAAAAGCAAAAGTGATCGGTATTAATAACCGTAACCTACGTGACCTTTCGACGGATCTGAACCGTACTAAAGAGTTGGCCCCGCTGATTCGCGAACTGGCTCCAAACGCAGTCGTGATTTCAGAGTCTGGCATCTACACACATCAACAAGTTCGTGACCTTTCAACGTTTGCAGATGGCTTCCTAATCGGCAGCTCTCTTATGGCTGAAAAAAACCTAGAGCTTGCGGTGCGTAAAGTAACACTCGGTGAAAACAAGGTGTGTGGTTTAACTCACTCTGATGATGCCGCGAAAGCGTATCAAGCTGGTGCGGTATTCGGTGGTCTGATTTTCGTTGAAGCGTCTAAGCGTCATGTTGATATCGAAGCGGCTCGTTTAACCATGAGCGGCGCACCGCTGAACTACGTGGGTGTGTTCCAAAACCACAGCGTAGCAGACGTTACGAAAACGGTATCTGAGCTAGGCCTATTTGCTGTACAACTGCACGGTGATGAGTCTCAAGCATTTGTCGATGAGTTAAAACAATCACTGCCTGAAAGCGTTGAGATTTGGAAAGCTTACGGTGTGGCTTCTGGTGATGAAAACGGTGCTAAAAGCGCGCTACCAGAATTACTGAAAAGCAACGTGACTCGTCACCTACTAGATACTAAAGTGGGTTCTCAAACGGGTGGTACAGGCCAAGCGTTCGATTGGAGCCTAATCAACGACCAAAGCGCAATCATGTTGGCGGGTGGCCTAAACCCAGAAAACGCTAACCAAGCGGCTAAGTTGGGTTGTTTAGGATTAGACCTAAACTCTGGCGTTGAATCAGCTCCAGGTAAAAAAGACGCAGACAAACTGCAACGCGCTTTTGCAGCGATTCGTAATTACTAGTCCAAGCTCGACTCTAGGAATTAGAAAGCAGAAATTAAAAACATATTTGTGAGCTTTGCTTTAGCGAAGCTCAAACAAGATTAAATGACTTGGTGTGAAGACACATCAATAGAATTGAAGGAATAACACAATGGCTAAACTCGATGCCTACTTCGGTGAATACGGTGGTCAATACGTACCGCAGATCCTAGTGCCAGCACTAGACCAACTAGAACAAGCATTTATCGATGCACAAGCCGATCCTGAGTTCCGCAGTGAATTCATGACGCTTCTGCAAGAGTACGCAGGTCGTCCAACGGCACTAACGCTAACGCGTAACCTGACTAAAGGTACAAAAACTAAACTGTACCTAAAGCGTGAAGATCTACTTCACGGCGGTGCTCACAAGACAAACCAAGTACTTGGTCAAGCGCTGCTAGCAAAACGTATGGGTAAGCAAGAAATCATCGCTGAAACAGGCGCAGGCCAACACGGTGTTGCCACTGCTCTAGCGTGTGCTCTACTAGGCCTTAAGTGTCGCGTTTACATGGGTGCAAAAGACGTTGAGCGTCAAAGCCCGAACGTATTCCGCATGAAGCTAATGGGCGCAGAGGTTATTCCTGTTCATTCTGGCTCTTCAACGCTAAAAGATGCATGTAATGAAGCACTACGTG
Source organism: Vibrio sp. 1F279 (assembly GCF_041439815.1). Taxonomy (NCBI): domain Bacteria; kingdom Pseudomonadati; phylum Pseudomonadota; class Gammaproteobacteria; order Vibrionales; family Vibrionaceae; genus Vibrio; species Vibrio sp. 1F279. The sequence goes on from NZ_JBGOOU010000008.1 coordinate 17,425, forward strand.
ACTGGTCTGCAACTTATGAAGACGCGCACTACCTTCTGGGTACTGCGGCTGGCCCTCACCCATTCCCAACGATTGTTCGTGATTTCCAACGCATGATCGGTGAAGAAACGAAAAACCAAATTCTAGCTCGTGAAGGTCGCCTTCCTGATGCCGTTATCGCTTGTGTTGGCGGTGGTTCAAACGCTATCGGCATGTTCGCTGATTTCATTGAAGAAGAGTCTGTTCGCCTGATCGGTGTAGAGCCTGCTGGTAAAGGTATTGATACTGACCAACACGGCGCGCCGCTTAAACACGGTAAAACCGGTATTTTCTTCGGTATGAAAGCCCCACTGATGCAAGATGAGAACGGCCAAGTCGAAGAGTCTTACTCTGTATCTGCGGGTCTAGATTTCCCATCAGTTGGTCCTCAACACGCGCACCTAAATGCCATTGGCCGTGCTGAATACGACAACGTGACCGATGATGAAGCGCTAGAAGCGTTCCAATTGATTGCACGTAAAGAAGGTATTATTGCAGCGCTAGAGTCATCTCATGCTTTGGCTCATGCAGTTAAAATGGCTCACGACGACCCAGAGAAAGAACAGCTATTAGTCGTTAACTTATCTGGTCGTGGTGACAAAGACATTTTCTCTGTACACGACATTCTTAAAGAGAAAGGAGCATTATAATGGATCGCTATCAATCACTCTTCACTCGCTTAGCTGAAAAGAATCAGGGCGCATTTGTACCATTCGTAACGGTTGGCGATCCTAACCCTGAGCAGTCTCTTAAGATCATGGAAACCTTAGTTGAAGCGGGTGCAGATGCACTTGAGCTTGGTATCCCATTCTCAGATCCGCTTGCAGATGGCCCAACAATCCAAGGCGCAAACATTCGTGCTTTAGATTCTAAAGTAACGCCAGATGTGTGTTTTGATCTTATTGGTCAAATTCGCGCTAAATACCCAGAGCTACCAATCGGCCTACTGATGTACGCAAACTTGGTTTACGCACGTGGTATAGAAAATTTTTACGAACGCTGCGCAAAAGCAGGTATCGATTCAGTATTGATTGCTGATGTACCAACCAACGAGAGTGGCGAGTTTGTTGCTGCTGCGAAGAAGTTTGGTGTTCACCCAATCTTTATTGCTCCACCAACAGCAAGCGATGAAACACTTCAATCAGTTTCTGAGCTAGGTGGCGGTTACACATACCTACTTTCTCGCTCAGGCGTAACGGGTGCAGAAACAAAAGCAAACATGCCTGTGACTGCCTTACTTGATCGTTTGAACAAGTTTGATGCGCCACCAGCACTGCTTGGTTTCGGTATCTCTGCTCCTGAGCAAGTTAAAGAAGCCATCGAAGCTGGCGCTGCCGGTGCGATCTCAGGCTCAGCCGTAGTTAAAATCATTGAAAACAACGTTGAACAACCAGAAGCAATGCTTAAAGCCCTTGCGGAGTTTGTTACGCCAATGAAAGCGGCTACGCAGAAATAATCGACGGTCATTAAATAGACGTTCGTAATCAATGGTCGTAAAATAAAACCAGCGATTCAAATACTAAAAGGCTCCACAACTGTGGAGCCTTTTTTATTGCTCTTCATTTGAGCCAATCACTCATCGGCTTTCATCGCTTTCTTAATCGCTGCCTCATTGAGCGTCGCTTTGATCGGATCGGTTATCTTCTCGACCAGATCGATGGGCATTGGGAATATGATTGTGGAAGTTCGCTCATTCGCTACTTCTGTTAGTGTTTGCATATATCGCAATTGAATGGCATTGGGCGCTTGATTAAGAACCTCTGCAGCCTCTTTCAGCTTGGTTGATGCTTCTAGTTCCCCTGTTGCATGGATTACCTTAGCTCGACGAGAACGTTCCGCCTCAGCTTGTTTAGCAAGAGCTCGCACCATACTGTCATCCAGATCAACATGCTTGATCTCGACATTGGCAATCTTGATCCCCCAGTTATCGGTGTGTTGATCCAGTATCGCTTGCAAGTCTCTATTGAGCTCTTCTCGCTCAGACAACAGCTCGTCCAACTCATGTTGCCCAAGCACCGAACGCAGCGTTGTTTGTGAAAGTTGGCTGGTCGCTTCAAGGTAATTCTCAACATTGTTGATCGCCATCTTCGGATCAAGCACTCGGAAATACACCACGGCATTCACCTTCACCGACACGTTATCGCGTGTGATCAAATCTTGCGTCGGTACGTCCAACACGATAGTTCGAAGATCCACTCGCACGATTTGTTGAATGAAAGGAATGATGATAATCAACCCCGGCCCTTTCACACCGTAAAAGCGCCCAAGGAAAAACACCACTGCACGTTCATATTCGCGCAGTACTCTGAACATGCTGGCTATCAACAAGATAACGAGCACAATGACAATACCTATAGTGTGTATAAACATAACCGCCCCCTAATGGTAACGATGGTTAAGCAATAAATAATTCAATCAAGTTTGTTCTAGCATGTCGCGCTAGCTAGACTTCGATGATGTATCATCGGGCAGCGCTTCAACATCCAAAGATAGCCCCGTCAGCTTGGTCACTCTGATGATCTGCCCCACTTGCAATTCACTCGCACATTTGGCTTGCCAGATCTCACCTTCGACTAGCACACGCCCCGCACCGGGGAAACCGCTTACCACTTTGCCAGTGTCGCCTACTACCGCTTCCATCCCCGTAGTCACTGGTTTGTTTCTCACTCGGACTAGCATTGATATTGTTACGACGATAAAGGAAACAGAGAACAAACTGATCCCGATAATTAACGGCAATGCGATTTGATAACCCGGCACTTCGGTATCCATCAACATGATCGAGCCGAGCGTAAACGCAGCGACGCCGCCCAAACCGAAAATACCGAAGCTCGGGCTAAAGGCCTCTACGACCATCAAAGCAATTCCCAATAGGATTAAAGCAAGGCCTGCGTAACTCACCGGCAGCATTTGTAAGGAGTACATTGCCAATAACAGACAGATCCCCCCCAATACACCCGGTAGCCCGACGCCAGGGTTATAGAACTCAAGGAGCAAACCATAGATACCGATGAGCATCAAAATATATGCAACGTTCGGGTTCGTGATCACTGACAGCAAACTAAATCGCCAGTCTTGTTCTCGCTCGACAAAAGCAACATCACTAAGTTGGATTTCCTGACTGACCCCGTTGATGGTGATGACGCGTCCGTTACTCAGTTCAACCAATTGCTGAAGGTCGCTGGCAATAAAATCAATCACGTTAAGTGTCAGTGCGTTCTCTGAGTCTAAACTCGCCGCTTCTCTTACCGCTTTTTCTGCCCATTCTTCATTGCGATTGTGTAGCTTAGCCAAACTGACAATGTAAGCCGCAGCATCATTGATGACTTTCTTTTCCATCGCAGTGGTGGCTTTTACTTGGTCTGAGTTCTCTTGTTTTGTTTCGTCTTGCTCACCCGCTGACGTGTTGTCATCTTTATTGGCGTCGTCTTGAGGAGATAACGGACTAGCAGGCGCTTTGCCACCACCAAGCGACACAGGTGTTGCTGCACCTAGATTAGTTCCGGGCGCCATCGAAGCAATGTGGCTGGCTAGCAAGATATACGTCCCCGCGCTCGCAGCACGTGAACCCGCAGGCCCAACCCAAGTTGCTATCGGAACCGGTGACGTGGTGATGGATCGAATAATGTCACGCATCGACGAATCTAACCCGCCAGGCGTGTTCATTTTCAAAATGATGAGCTTTGCTTGCTCATCGTGAGCTTGTTCTATTTCTCTAGTGAGGTAATCACTGGTCGCCGGACCTATCCCTCCGTTCACCTCAATCACCCAAACATCATCGGCCTGAGCGAACACAGAGCTGAACAACAGAAGAAACACAAACAAGTACTTTAATATAAAAGTCATAGCCCCTCTCCTTACAACTGAGATGCTAGATAGACGTTTTATTTAAAGCGCAGAGGTAACATCTTGGTAATAAATAGATACCTTAAGCATAGTTCAGGCTAAATTTCACACAACACGTAGCTGTGGATTCACCCCAACATAGGCGTTCAAAAAACACTCGCAAATGAAATCAAAATGTTAATGGAACGTTTTCAATACCAGCGCTTGTAAATCATTCACAAAATCTCCAGCGAAAAGGTTTTTATAAATTCAACAAATAACATCGCAATAAAAAACCAAGGCAAACGATTGCATTGTTGTGCAAAATCAACAAATGACATTAGACCACCAGTTTTTCGGAGACTTTCACCTCTGCTCATATTGATAAATGTAAAGGATACGTGTAAAACTCTTCGCGAAATATTTATCCAATGGCACATCGTTCATTGGTGAGTAATTCTGGGATTTTTATATTTAGTAGCACAGAGGTTATGGAAGTGTTAAAAGAAAAGAGTTTACTAAGCAATATTGGCATTCAAGTCGTTATTGCAATGATCATCGGTACAGCAGTCGGCGCGATGATGGGTGACAGCGCAACAATGTTCGCTCCACTGGGTGCTATCTTCATCAATTTGATCAAGATGCTGGTTATTCCTCTAGTCGCAGTTGCCCTAATTTCAGGTGCTGCAGGTCTAGGTAATAGCTCATCGGCTGGTAAAGTCGGTGTAACAACACTGGGTTACTTTGCACTAACGTCTGCACTTGCTGTGGCACTAGCGCTTGTAATGGGTGAAGTGTTCGAACCCGGTCGTGGTATCGATGTTTCTGGCGTTGAAGGTATGTTCTCTTCAGAATACGCTGCGAAAGGCGAACTTCCAACGTTCTGGGCAACCATCACTGGCATGATCCCTACCAACGTTTTCCAATCACTGAATGAAGCAAACATTCTGCAAATTCTCGTTTTCTGCTTATTCTTTGGTATTGCGATTTCTAAACAAGCAAAAGAGAAACGTGACCCTATCATCAACGGTGTAAATGCTATCGTTGACGCTATGGTATGGATGATCAACAAAGTTATGATCATTGCACCACTTGGCGTATTCGGCCTAATGGCTGAAGCAGTAGGTACGTTTGGCTTTGGCGCGCTTATGGTCGTGTTCAAGCTGTTCATTGTTTACATCGCTGCGATTCTTATCTTCGGCTTTGTTGCTTACCCACTGATGATTCAAATCTTCACTAAGACTTCAGCTAAGAAGTTCCTAGTGGCAATGAAGAAGCCTCAAGCGGTTGCACTATCAACAGCATCTTCAATGGCGACACTACCAGTAACAATGGAAACGGTAGAGAAAGAACTTGGCGTTCGCAACTCTACGGCTTCATTCGTTCTGCCACTTGGTGCGACGATCAACATGTCTGGTAATGCAATTTACTACGGCCTGGTTGCTATCTTCTTTGCACAGCTGTTCAACATCGACCTGTCTATGGGCGCTTACGTTGCTATCATCGTAACCTCTACGCTAGGCGCAGTTGGTCAAGCAGGAGTTCCAGGTCCTTCTTTCCTAGTGGTTGCGGTTCTTCTAGCAGCTGGTATCCCTATCGAAGGTCTACCTCTGTTGTTCGCTCTAGACCGTATCTTCGACATGATTCGTACTGCTCTTAACATCACTGGTGATGCAGCATGTGCGGTAATCGTTGATTCTCTAATCAAAGACGAAGTGAAAGAAGCTGAGCTAGAGAAACAACAAGCTTAAACTTCTTCGAAACCTAAAGACCAAAAAGCCACTCATTTGAGTGGCTTTTTTACTTTCAAACGTTGATATTTGTTTACTCCAAATTAAGCGTCTTCAGAAACGTTAATTTTAAATCTCAGGACTTTCAAACTTGAATCGAGGTCGACATCGACAAATTCAGGTGGATTATCTAAACGCTCGATAAACTCAACACTTGGCGCTTCTTCTGCCATCGCCTCAATCAAGAAGTTTGGTGACACTGCTGGTGAGTTAACACAAGCAATCACTTCACCACCTTCGGTTAGAAGCTCAGGCAAACGACGTAAGATCTTTTTGTAGTCTTTAGTAAGTGCAAAGCTGCCTTTTTGGAACGAAGGCGGATCGATAATAACCAGCTCGTATGGGCCACCCTTCTTGATTTTTCCCCACGACTTAAAGATGTCGTAGCCAAGGAAGTTCACCGATCGCATGTCATGCTCATTCAAGCGGTGGTTATCACGGCCTTTATTCAGTGATCCGCGAGACATGTCTACGTTCATACATTGTCGAGCGCCACCCGCAATCGCCGCGACAGAGAAGCCACAAGTGTATGCGAACAGGTTAAGAACGTTCTTATCCTTAGCATTATCTTGTACCCACTGACGACCATTACGCATGTCTAGGAACAGACCGAAGTTCTGATTGCGGCCAATGTCTAGTTGGTACTTAAGCCCATGTTCAACCACGACTGGTGAGTCGTTCAATTCACCCCACAACACTTCAGAGGGCGCGCCATCAGCATAACGGTGTTGCAGCACAATGCTTGTGCCCTGTTTTACTTGCCAGATATCTTTGTTAGTGAGGTCGACTAATCCTGTCTTTAGAGATGATAAGAACGATTGGTCCACTTCTTTAAACACGTTAACCAATAACTGTCCATCAACCCAATCACAAGTGAGTTGATCTAGGCCGGGCCAAAACTTGCCACGCCCGTGAAAAATACGACGTAGTTCATTCGGCACTTCATTCAATTGCTGTTCAATATGACTAAAAAACAGAGGTAAAGCTGATGCTTCCATTATTTCACTCACTTAGTGTTTAGCTTTGGCCACGTTAATGACCAAGGTTCAAGCCAACTGTCTAAACCATTAGACACGATCTCTTGATGCCATTTCTCACCCAAAGAGTCGAGGTTTCTTGGATCGCAGACATATTCGTAGGCTTGTGATTGATAGGTAAATCGAATCGCGAAGGCATGCAGATAGCCTCTGTCAGCCTCGTTCGATGGATTGTAAATAGGATCACCAACAATAGCCGAGCCAATGGACTTCATCGCGACACGGATCTGATGAGTTCGCCCCGTATAGGGTTTACATAAAAGTAGACGCTCACCGAGTTCAGCCGTTGCAGATAAAAATTGGGTAATCGCTGGGTTTTCTTTGGTTGTCAGCAGCTTCCAGCTTGAGCGTCGTGAACGCTCCATATCTCCTGAGATCAGCCCCTGCTTTTTCTTCGGCTTCTTGGAGCCTATCGCAAGGTAGTACTTCTCTACTTCACGCTTTGCAAACAACTGTGAAAGCTCACTCGCTGCCGGGGCATTTTTTGCCAGCAGTAGAATTCCTGACGTCATTTTATCGAGACGATGGACTAAATATAGCTTCGGCTCATTGATTGCCTTAGCAACTTCTTGCAATAACATCGTATCACCATCGTCTTTATGGACGCTGACGCCTGGATGTTTGTTTATAAGTAAAAAATCAGAGTGATTCAGAAGAATGTCGAACATGTAAAGGCTAGCTCCATTGTAGAACGTGGAGTATACCGTGTCTGAATCCAGATTCCAGCTACGAAAAAGCCCAACGAGTTCAATAAACATTGAATCGTTGGGCTTATGTTTCAATAGGTAACTTTCACTGGGAAGTCTTTAATCAATTCGCTCTAAGCTTATGTTCTAGACTTATGATCCTGCTCTAAGCTCTAAGCTCTAAGCTCTAAGCTCTAAGCTCTAAGCTCTAAGCAAGTTTGAACTTACCTACTAAGCCTTCAAGCTCGGCAACTTTAGCATTCAAACCTGATGTGTTCTCAGAGCTGCGAGTCGCTAACTGTAATGACTGTTCAGAGATATCACTGATTGCCGTAATATCCGCTGCGATTTCTTTTGTCACCGCTGTCTGTTCTTCTGCCGCAGTCGCAATTGAGTTAACCATGCTTTGTACGTTGCCCGCACCGCTAACAATTGCTTCTAGAGCCGATACCGCCCCTGTACTTTGCTCTACACCAATTTCAACTAAACGACAGTTGTCTTGAGTGTAAGTCACCGCTTCTTGAGTACCTGATTGAATAGATTGGATGATACCAGACACTTCTTGTGTTGCTTTAGTCGTTCTCTCCGCTAGCGCTCGTACTTCATCAGCTACCACGGCAAAACCACGACCGAACTCACCAGCACGCGCAGCTTCAATAGCCGCGTTCAGAGCCAAGAGGTTGGTTTGTTCTGCGATATCTTCGATTACCTTGATAACACTGCCAATCTGCTCGCCATGTGAACCCAGCGTGTTCATTTGTAACGACATGTCGCTCATTTGAGTAGACACTTGTTGGATGCTCGCAACCATCTCCACGATCACTTTACGACCGTCTTCTGCAGACGTTTCTGAGCGGCGCGCTTCTTCATAAGTAGAAGTACCTTGTTGCGCTACTTCAGAAATGGTTAAGCTTAGTTCTTCTGCCGCAGTCGCAATCAATGTCGCTTTATCTGCTTGAGCAGAGGCGCCAGATACGATGTCGTGGCTGATTGATGATAGCTCACCAGTAACGGATTGAACTTGGGTAGTCACTGATGAGATAGAACCGAGGAGATCGACCAATGACTTTTGCATCTGGTTGATCGATTGAGCAAGGTCAGCCAACTCATCACCAGAATCATCAACAATGTCACCTGCCGTTAGATCACCATTTGCTACGCGTCGTGCAACTTGCTCTACACGAGTTAAGCGATTAGTAATAGAGCTAGACAATACAAACGCAATTACACAGCCAAACACAATCGCAACCGCAGTCAACACCATAATCGTGCGTTCGATTGTAATAAACGAATCCGTTAGTGTTAGCAGAGCTCGCTCTGTATCAGCAATCTCACTTTCAGATGCTTGATCAAGCAAATTTTCAATCGGGATAAGATTACTCTCATACAAAGAGCGAAGCTGCTGGATATTTGATAACAATGCAGTTTCATCATTAAGCATAGGTACGAGCTTCGATTCAAACTCTTGAGTAAAGCGCCCCATTAGCTCTTCAATTCGCTGAACACGACGATGGTCCTCTGAGCCTTTACTCTCTAAACGCTTTGCTTCTTCAATTGCTTGAGAAAATTGAGTCTTATTAGCTCGATAATCATTGAGCGCATTACCGCCCTGAACAACCGCGCCCAAAGCATCACGGTAAACATCACCAGCTTCATCGATCAATATAAGGTAGGTAACAGTTCCTGGAACATCATCCAGTCTAATTTCATCAGAGCTCTCGTGAGCCCCAATCACTTCTATCGATACAATCCCTACTAACGTGACAAGCACCGCCAATATAGATCCAAAACCCAAATATAGTTTTTTTCTCACTGACAATTTCACAGAACACCTACCTAAAATAAATACAGGCCGATATAGCCTAACCGAAAGATATATCGGCCACCACACGGATAACTTTAGGGGACGATGTTTTTATTTCTCGAAAAACAATAAGTACGTCGCATAAAAAACGGGAGCCAATGGCTCCCGCTTCTCAATTAACTTTAGTTTGCGATTAGAGTTTCTAAGAATTATAGCTTCTTAGAAATAAGCGCAGAGCCGGCAATGATACCAATACCTAGTAGCATGATTGCACCTTTACCGCTGTCGAAGCCAGAAGATATACCCATGAACGCTACGATAGCGATAGCTACTGGGATGATGTACTTAACGAGTGTGTACCATAGACCAAATAGAGGGAAAGAAACTTCACCGTCGTTAGTGATTTCTTTCTCTAGGTCAGCACGATTTAGCCTCCAACCAGCGAAGATACATACCAACATACCGCCAACTGCTAGGAAGATTTTATCCGTTAGTAAGTCGAAGATATCAAATGCACCAGTACCAAACAGTGTTGGACCGAAACCGCCAAGTGATAGAGAAGCGAAGATACATAGAATCGCCATTACGACACTTGCAGACAGTACAGCTGTTACACGCTTCATGCCTTTCTCATCGATTAGGTACGAAACAACAACTTCAAGTAGAGATACTGAAGAAGTCAGTGCCGCAACACTTAGACCAACGAAGAACATAAGAGCAAATAGAAGACCAACTACGCCGCCCATTTCAGCGAATAGCTGAGGAACAACAACGAATACTAGACCAGGACCTGCTGCAGGTTCCATACCGAATGCGAACATTGCAGGGAACATTGCAACACCAGCTAGGATAGCAACGCCTGTATCCATCGCCGTAACCATAGCTGTAGTTTGAACTAGGTTCTCTTTCTTCTTAAGGTAAGAACCGTAAGTCAACATACAACCCATACCAAGAGATAGTGAGAAGAATGCTTGACCTAGTGCGGCTAGGATTACACCGCTGTCTACTTTAGAGAAGTCAGGGCTGAATAGGAATTCAAGACCAGCCATCGCGCCCGGAAGCATTAGGCCTTTGATTGATACCACGATAAGGATGATGAAAAGAAGTGGCATCAGAATCTTACCCGCTTTCTCAATACCGCCAGAAATACCCTTCATAACGATGACAACGTTAAGTAGTAGGTATAGGCCCATCCACATTAGTGGCTGAACTGGGTTTGAGATAAAGCCACCGAAGCTGTCGCCAATTGCTTCAGGTGCGTCTAGTAGACCACCAGCAATTTTACCGATGTATGCGATAGACCAGCCACCTACTACAGGGTAGAAACCCATGATAAGTAAACCACTGACTACGCCAATAACACCAGCGAACGTCCAGCGACGGTCAGTTGATTTAAATGCACCTACTGCTGATTTTTGCGTATGACGGCCAATCGCAAATTCAGTCAGCATCACACTAAAACCGATGAAGATTACAAAAAACAGATAAATTGCAACGAATGCACCGCCGCCACTTTCACCTGCTGTGTATGGGAATTTCCAGATGTTACCTAAGCCAACAGCAGAACCTGCTGCAGCCATTACGAATCCTAATTTCGAACCCCAGGTATCGCGGGGTGTAGTGGTTGTATTACTAGTAGCCACGTTTACTCCAAACTTTTGTGTTATGTGATGTTGTATTTTGCTTTGTGTGGCGTCATTAAAAGATAAGGTGTATACAATAATTTACACCATTAAAAGATTTGATTGACGCTCGTTATCTAGCAAGTAAACCAGTTTAAGAATATAATTGGAAGCCCGAACCGTATATATTTCGTTATCAATGTGAATCTTTATGGTTAAATGCCGGTTTTTCATACAAAACAATTGCATTCGTCTTAAGTTAACTAAAACTTAACAACTTTAACCTGTTTACAGCTTTTGCTCTATTTTGTAAATAGTTGATTCCTTAAATTCCCATATCCGTAAAATAGCATTACTATCTAAGTGTCTCTTTTTTCGAGTATTCAATGTGGAAAAGCTCTACCATTTTTTAACTTTAGCTTCTGTCGCTTTATACTGGGTCCTTGTCGCCGGTGTGACTTTTCGTGTCGTACTAAAACGACGCTCTGTCAGCGTTTCTCTCGCATGGTTGATGGTTATCTACATTATCCCTATTGTTGGCGTCGCTTGTTACTTCCTTTTCGGAGAGCTAAATCTTGGTAGAAAGAGGGCTGAGCGGGCACATCGCATGTTTACGCCTTTTGGTGATTGGTTCCGCCAATTAAATGATTGCCAAGTCCACCTTCCAGGTAAAGTCGGCTCGCCTATCCACAAAATTGATGAGCTTTGTAACAATCGGATGGGCATTCCAGCGCTCAGCGGAAACACACTTTCACTGCAGGCTTCTCCTAATGAGATTCTACACGCAATTATCGAAGATATAGAAAACGCCCAGACTAGTATCAAAATGGTTTTCTATATTTGGCACCCCGGCGGCTTAACTGACTCCGTTGCTTCCGCACTTATTCGAGCAGCAAAACGTGGTGTCGATGTTAAAGTTTTACTCGATTCTGCAGGTAGCCCGCGCTTTTTCAAAAGTCACTGGCGTTCAATGATGAAAGACGCTGGCGTTCACGTTGTCCAAGCATTAGAGGTTAGTCCTTGGCGTATTTTCTTACGCCGTCTAGATCTAAGGCAGCACCGGAAGATCATCGTGATTGATGAGTCCATCGCCTATACCGGATCAATGAATATGGTAGATCCAGCTCATTTCAAACAGAGCTCAGGTGTCGGCCAATGGATTGATGTCATGGTTCGCGTCACTGGACCAACCGTTAACGTGTTGTCAGCAATCCATGGTTGGGATTGGGAAGTGGAAACAGGTGAACGCATTCTTCCTGATTTACCAGAGTGTCCAGTTGAAGAAATAATGACGCATCATCCAGTTCAAGTAGTGCCATCAGGCCCGGGCATGCCGGAGTATTTGATTCTGCAAGTTCTTACTATTGCGATTAATCAAGCAAACCATTCAGTTCGTATTACAACACCCTACTTTGTACCGAGTGCCGACTTATTAGAAACACTCAAAATGACGGCACAACGTGGTGTCAGCGTAGAATTAATCATTCCACATAACAACGATTCATTAATGGTTAAATGGGCTTCTCGCGCCTTCTATACCGAACTGCTTGAAGCCGGAGTGAAGATATATGAGTTTTACGGCGGGCTTCTTCACACCAAATCGGTAGTGATTGATGAAGAGTTTTGCTTAATCGGAACGGTCAATATCGACATGCGCAGCCTATGGCTTAACTTCGAAGTAACGCTAGCCGTTGATGATGTGCACTTCACCAAGCAACTGTTTGATTTGCAGCAATCCTATATTGAATCATCTCATCCAGTGGAATTGGAGCAATGGGAGCAGAGAAACCTACGCAACCGCTTCTTCGAAAGGTTGTTTTACTTATTCAACCCGCTGCTTTAATTCCATCAATGCGTCCACCGCGGCTCATCACTCTCCGACTATCGGATTTTAAACCTTTCACGATAAACGACGTGAAAGGTTAAAAAGCGAAAGAAAAGCATAAAAACTCCCCCTCAGCTCTTGCTTTGAATGCTATTGGCATGTTTTAAATAGGACATAACCGATTGATAAGGAATTCACAGCATGTCCGAGAACAAAACCACTAAACTGATCACTGCAGGTCGTGATAAGAAGTGGACTAATGGTGTCGTTAACCCACCAGTACAACGCGCTTCAACTGTCGTGTTCAACACAGTAGAAGAGAAACGCAAAGCGACCATTAACCGCGCTAACAAGACACTTTTCTACGGACGCCGTGGCACCACGACTCATTTCGCATTTCAAGATGCAATGGTTGAAGTTGAAGGTGGTGCAGGTTGCGCACTTTACCCTTGTGGTACGGCAGCCATCTCTAATGCCATCCTCTCTTTTGTTGAAACAGGTGACCATATTCTGATGGTCGATACCTGTTACGAACCCACTCGTGATTTCTGTGACACCATAATGAAAAAGATGGGTGTAGAGACCACTTACTACGAGCCAACGATCGGTGAAAATATCCAAGACCTTATTAAGCCAAATACTAAGGTTCTATTTACTGAGTCTCCGGGCTCAGTCACCTTGGAAGTTCAAGACATCCCAACACTCGCACGTATTGCTCATGAACATGACATCATTGTAATGCTTGATAACACGTGGGCGGCTGGTGTTAACTTCTCACCGTTCGATTTTGGCGTCGACATCTCAATTCAAGCGGCGACTAAATACATTGTTGGTCACTCTGATGTGATGCTAGGAACTGCAGTAGCCAACGAAAAATGTTGGGATCAACTAAGAGAGCAGAGTTACTTGATGGGACAGTGCGTATCTCCAGATGACGCTTATCTTGGTCTTCGCGGTATTCGCACTCTTGACGTTCGACTTCGCCAACATGCTGAAAGCAGCCTAAAAGTAGCAAAGTGGTTAGAAACACGCCCTGAGGTTGACCATGTTCGTCACCCTGCCCTTGAGTCTTGTCCCGGTCATGAATTCTTCAAACGAGACTTCACTGGCGGTAATGGTTTGTTCTCTTTCGTTCTTAAGAACTCAAACACAAAAGCAACGACTGCTCTGCTTGATGGTATGACGCACTTTAGTATGGGTTACTCATGGGGTGGATTTGAAAGTTTGATTCTAGCGAACGAACCGAGCAGCTTTAATAGCTTGAGAACGGTAGCGAACCCTAACTTCGAAGGAACCTTGATACGCGTTCATATCGGCTTAGAAGACGTCGATGACCTGATTGCGGATCTAGAAGCTGGACTAGATCGTTACAACGCTCTGGTTTAAGTAAAACAATAAACAAGTTTCCACAAAAAGGCAGGGACAACCTGCCTTTTTTAGTTCGGTAAGCTCTTGGTGTAGAAGTTATATGACTACTTCTGAACCTTAAAACATACCCAATTAAAAATTTCGAAACGATTTTTATTAAATAAATAGAGTGAGTCATCGGTGACAACAACTGAGTAATCAATATTCAGCCCCTTATACGAGCTATACTCTCGATTAATAACAGGATCATCAGTTTCAGTTGTCGGCGAATAATCAATGATAGAGATAGACAACTCGCCATCTTCTAACGAATAACGACCTGAGGAGTGGTGCTCCAATTTACTCACCTGACCATTCTTCTCTTCAATCTTCACCGCCTCTGCAATCATAAACGTATTGTCTGATTGGAAGGTAAAAGTCATACGTTCATACAACGATTGATAAGGTTGAAATGCCTGCGTCATAAAGCCCGTTTTGATGGTTTTACAGTGCCAACGAGTGCCCGCTAATACGTTTCTATCAATCATGAAACTTGCAGCTGTGAGTGCTAATACCAATAGCAAACCAATTATTCGCAAAAGTAACTCCTTTGAGCCATGTAATTCACAAACGAATCAAAAGATGACTCAACTTCAAAAATAGATGACAAGTAATTAAGAGCTTCGCCATCCTTTCTCTCAATCAGCATATACAAAGCATCATTTTCAGGTTGGTTGACAGATGGATAAATGCGAACAAAAACATCAACATTACAGTGGCTAGGTATAACTTGTATCAGTCTCTCAGTGATCGCAGGCAACGAGTAGGCTTCATTGCGAACAATATGGAAAAAGTAGTGATTAGTTTCATCTACGAAGCTGTCGTGATACTCATTTTTATCAACAAAGTATGGCAATGGCTGATAGTAAGCCTGAAATATATTAAACAAAGAGATCAACACACAGGTAAAGGCTAAAAAGTAGCCCACGCAGGCTAAATGACGATGAACAAAAAGCTTAAAGCTAGGTGGTACCGCGTTGACTGAACCTCTCGGGCTAACTGTGGACAATGGCATTTCCATGTCGCCTTCAACGCTTTGTGTTACTGATGCAGGCATAACATGAGCCTGCTCATCTTGCGGCTTTTTCTCAGGTGACTCGCCTGAGGTTTGTGTTTGATTTGTCGTTATTGATGATGGGTTAAGTTCGGCTTGCGATAATCCTATCGTTTGAGGAGACTCTGATACTAAATCCGCCTCAGGGACTGTCGCTTTAGGCTCTGTATTTTGAGGTTGAGATGATTCCTCTATCTCCAGAGAATACCCCATTTTACTGACGGTACGAATCGTGGCGCAACCACAAGTCACTCTGTTCAGTGTTTTTCTAAGCTTAGATATCACGTTGGTCAACGCTTGCTCAGAGACAATCACATCCCCCCAACATCTATCAAAGATCAGGCCTCGCTCAATGCATTCGCCTGTATTTTCAAGCAAGAATAGGAACACTTTACCTTCTAGCGGCGCGATAGTTTCTACGTGGCCATCCTCACGCATAAACTGCCTAAGCAAGGGATCATAGTTAGCATCACATATTTGGTAGTTTTGTTGATTCACTATCGTTGTCTACATTTGAATTTGGTCGCATATAATATTGAAAAGTTTATAAATGACCAGTGAATTTTTCAATTTACACACAATTATTTCGCGTCGAGAAATAACACCTTTATTTATGTGGGCAACCTTCTAAATGGTCATTAACCATACCTGTCGCTTGCATTAACGCGTAACAGATTGTTTCCCCAACAAACTTAAAGCCTCTCTTCTTCAAAAACTTACTCATCGCTTTGGATTGCTCGGTAGAAGCGGGAACTTGAGTCATCTCAATCCAGTGGTTTTCGATCACCTTGTTATCGACAAATTGCCATAAGGCGTTTGAAAGAGAACCAAACTCTTTCTGCAGTTCAAGCGTTGCTCGAGCGTTGTTATACACAGAGGCAATCTTGCCTTTATGCTTAACCACATCAAAGTTCTCTATGACGTGTGGCACATTGTCTTCATTCAATTCGGCTAACTTGTTTAGATCGTAATTATCAAAGGCAGCACGATAGCCTTCGCGCTTTTTAAGGATCGTAATCCAGCTAAGGCCTGCTTGTGCCCCTTCTAAGGTAATGAACTCAAACAAAACTTGGTCATCATAAACCGGTACGCCCCACTCTGCGTCGTGGTACTCCCTTTCCAGTTCGTGCTTCAGTGCCCATGCACACGTTCTACCTTCAGTGTTTGTTTCCATGTTATTGCTACCTATTTTAAATCACTCAGAAATGATAATGCCCCTAAACAGGGGCATTAATTCAAAGACTCACTCGTCTTACGAGACTTCAATTTTATGGAATAGACGATACAGCACAGGTACCACGATTAGCGTCAGTACGGTGGCGAAGCCCAAACCAAACATGATGGTTACCGCCATTGGCTTGAAGAAGATATCCGGTAACAATGGAATCATACCGAGAATCGTTGTGATAGCCGCCATACATACAGGACGTACACGACTCAATGCCGCATCAACAACCGCTATATATGGGTCTTTACCTGACTTCATCTCAATCTCAATTTGATCAAGCAGTACGATACCGTTCTTCAGAAGCATTCCAGACAAACTCAAGAAGCCCAGAAGCGCCATAAAACCGAACGGTGTATTCAAGGCTAGCAAGCCTGTCGTTACCCCTATCAAGGCGAGTGGTACCGTTAACCAAACAATCAGAGGCTCTTTCACCGAATTAAACAAGAACACCGTGATTAAGAACATGAACAAGTAGCCTAACGGCATAGTTGTGAACAGTGACGCTTGAGCGTCAGCTGACGACTCGTATTCACCACCCCATTCCAATGAATAACCCGGTGGCATCTCAATCGCTTCTATTTGTGGCTGTAAGCGTTTCTGTAAAGTTGATGCTGTCTCTTCACCCAGTAGGTCAGGATCCGCCATTACCGTCAGCATACGCTTACGGTTCTTACGGATGATCAGTGGATCTTCCCATTCCAATTCGTAGCCTAGTGTTACTTGTTGTAGTGGGATGTATTCACTTAATGCCGGGCTCCAAATCTTCATACCTTCGATGTTGCGAATATCAATTCGCTCATCTTCAGGTAAACGAGCCACAATAGGCATCAGCGTAGTACCATCACGATACACACCAATCGACTTACCAGAGAAAGACATCGCTAGGAAATCATCAACGTCAGATTTGGTAATACCATAACGACGCGCTTGGCTTTCGTTGAACTGAGGTTCCAGTACCTTAGTTCTTTCACGCCAATCGTGACGAACGTTAAACGACCCATTGTCAGCACGCATGATGTCCATAACTTGAGCTGCGATTGAACGTAAAACCGTTGGATCAGAACCCACAATTCGCGCTTCAATTTTAGCACCGCCACCAGGACCTAATTCGATCTGTTTAAGTTTGTAATTAATTTCAGGGAACTGGCCGTTTACATGCTCACGAAAGCGCAACATCAAACCTTCAAGTACTTCATAACTCTTCACACGAACCGTTATCTCACCGTATGCGCTATAACTTTTCTCTGGCGCATAAGTCAGCATGAAACGTTGTAGGCCTTTACCTGCCGTTGTCGTGATGTGCTCAACTTCGTCCTGCTCTGCTAACCAACCTTCAAGCACTTTAAGCTTAGTGTTGGTCGCACGAATATCGGTACCTTCCGGCATCCAAACATCCACTTGGAACATTGGCGTAGTCGAAGATGGGAAGAAGGCTTGTTTTACAAAACCAAAGCCGTAAACACTCGCACCCAAACCAATAATCAGAACGAACATCGTGAGCCACGCACGCTTCATACAGAACTCAAGGAAGTTTTTATAGATAACAAAAACCATCCCGTTGTATGGGTCTTTACCTTCACTATCTGGATCGACTTTCTGGCCTTTGAAGAACATATCGGCAAAGAATGGCGTGAGTGAGATGGCCGTAAACCAACTCAGCATCAAGGAGATAAGTAGAACCGTGAACAAGGTGCCACAATATTCGCCCGTTGAGTCTTCAGACAAACCGATTGGGGCAAAAGCGGTGACCGCAATAACCGTTGCACCAAGCAGTGGCCATTTGGTTTGGGTCACAATATCTGTAGCGGCCTGCATTCGGGTTCGCCCCTTCTGCGTGCCGATCAATATCCCTTCCACCACCACAATGGCATTATCCACCAGCATCCCCAGCGCGATAACCAACGCGCCCAATGAAATACGTTGAAGATCGATTTTGAAGTACTGCATGAAAATGAAGGTACCGAAAACGGTCAATAGCAGTATCAAACCAATCAACAAACCCGATCGTAATCCCATGAAGAACAGCAACACTACGATTACGATCGCAACCGCTTGTCCTAAACTCACTACAAATCCACTAACTGACTTATCGACTTCTTTGGGTTGGTTATAAACCTCAGATATGTCAATACCTACGGGCTGTTGGTATTTCAGCTCGGCGAGCCTTCGGTCAAAGGCTTCACCCACTGCGACCACGTTCACGCCTTGTGCAAAAGAAACACCAAGGTTAAGTGCGAGCTTCCCGTTATAGCCAATGATGTTAGTAGGCACTTCAACATAACCACGAGTTACATTCGCCACATCTTTTAGATAGATAAGCCCTTGAGCGCCACCTTCCGTAAGAATCAAATCACCGAGCTGTTCAACATTCTGGAACTCTCCTGTTGGATGGATTCGAATGTACTCGTCACCAATCCTTACAGCACCTGCACTTGAAACAATATTTTGAGTGGATAAAAGGTTAAATACAGTATTTGGAGACAAACCCAGAGAGCTGATCCGTTTCATCGATATCTCAATGAACACTTGCTCTTGCTGTTGGCCGGATACCGAGACTTTACTGACCCCATCAACAAGTTCTAGCTCTCGCCTTAGGTAATCAATGTAATCAAGTAACTCTTTGTAACTGTAACCGTCCCCCGTTACGGCAAGCAAAATGCCGTAAACATCACCAAAATCGTCTATGACTTGAGGGTCATTTACCCCGGGTGGAAGTTGACCTTTCAAATCATTCACTTTACGTCGAAGTTCATCCCAAATTTGTGGAAGATCATCAGGGCCGTAATTATTCTTCATCGTTACCGTAACCTGAGACAGGCCACGACTAGAGATAGAGTTAACTTCATCAACATAGGTAAGCTGTTGAATCGCTTTCTCTAATGGGTAAGTCACTTCCTCTTCCACTTGCTGAGGCGTCGCTCCCGGATAAGAGGTCACTACCATGGCATCTTTGATGGTAAAGGCAGGATCTTCTAAACGGCCCAAACCAAAGAATGCAGACACACCACCAATAAGAAAGATCAGTGATAGCATCCAGCTAATGACCTTATTTCGTATAAAATAAGCCG
This sequence comes from Vibrio sp. 1F279, assembly GCF_041439815.1. Classification (NCBI taxonomy): domain Bacteria; kingdom Pseudomonadati; phylum Pseudomonadota; class Gammaproteobacteria; order Vibrionales; family Vibrionaceae; genus Vibrio; species Vibrio sp. 1F279. Next base: position 36,789 of record NZ_JBGOOU010000008.1, read on the forward strand.
CCACTCCAGTGATTTGGTCATCACCCTGTTGATCGTCACTTTGGGGCTTGTTATTGACTTCACTCATTGTTCGTCTCCTGAGACAATACTTCCACTGTCATCCCATCTCGCAATCGCGATACGCCTGCAACAACGACATGCTGCCCCATTTCTAATCCTTTGATTATCTGCAATGTTTTCTGATTCGCTTTGCCTAATACGACTTGCTGTTTAGATACTGTATTGTCGTCATTAAGAATCCACACGTAAGAGTTTTGACGAGTTAACTCATCCCCATCGGCATTGAACACAGCCTCAATAGGAATAAGTACGCCGGCTTTTAATTTCAACCCGATATCACGCCCATTTGACGTGACCTCAACGGCCATACCGTCAAGAATCAAATCATCTTCTGGCATAGGTAAAGCAAGCGTGACGGTAAATGTACCTGTGTTTGGATCGGGTTCAGTCGTAAACTCTTTTATCCCCGCACTGTATTCATTCCCACTTGGAACTCTAACTACTGCCTCAATATTCGAGATAGTCGCTTCATTTGGTTGATTTACATAGATTTGGTCAGGCAATTGGATAACAACTTCAACATCCTCAACACTGTGAATATTCACAATCTGTTGGCCAACCTGAATATTTTCGTATTGGTCAACACTGACACGAGAGATAATTCCATCAACCGGTGCGCGAAGCTTGGTAAATGACAAACGCAGTTTTGCCAATTCTAACTCGGCATAAGCGATTTGACGCTGAGCGGCAATCTCATCGAATTGAGACTTAGCCAATAACCCCTTTTTGACCAACGGACTTGAACGTCTGTATTGGCTGTTAATCACTGTGTATCTAGCTTGAGCGTTATCAACGTCCAACTGATAATCTGTTGGATCTAACTCGGCAAGAACATCACCCTTTTTAACTTGTTCACCTTCTTTGACATCAAGTTTAAAAATCTCACCAGCGACACGGAAACTTAGGTGCGCTTTCTCAGCAGCATTAGCCACTGCTGGAAAATAGAGTTTATCGTTAAAGTCTAAGACGGAGATTTCAATGGCTTTAACAAGAGGAAGCTTTTCGACTTCAGTGACACCTTTGTCTTTACAGGCTGTCAACAACGCCAAACATGATAGGCCGATGGCTTTTGATACTGTCTTCATGTTAGAGCCCCCTTTCCTTGATCCACTCACGAACTTTGACACCAGTTTCTAATCCATTAACGCCCGAGGTCACAACGCGATCTCCGTCGTTAAGACCCGAAATAATATGACGTTTTTCATCAATGACTATCGCGACTTCTTCGACGATACCATCGTTGTTAACGCGCCATACTGAGACATCATCTCCATTGGTCATCATTGCTGAGGTTGGAATTTTTGTCGCCGCTGCTTGTGAAGAAACAAGGTTAACCGTGCCAGACATACCCGGCAGGATGCCTATATCAGTCGGTCTCTCCATTACCATAGTGACCTTGTATGAACCGGTTTTAGGATCGGCTTCGGTATCGACTTCTTGAAAGGTGAGGACATAAGAATGCTCAGGGAAGGCATCGAATACCATAGTTGCGTCTGTCTCAAACCCTGCAGAAAAGCGTGCAATTAATTGATCAGGCAATAAGAAGACAACTTTGAGGATCTGATTCGTTTGGATATTCATTACACCTTGCTTAGCCGCGATGTATTCGTGGTTTTCAGCAGGAATAATAGAAATAGTACCATCATAAGGCGCAACGAGTGTGGTGTAGCGAAGATTAGCTTTTGCTTGATTTAAAACCGCTCTTGCAGAGTTATGATTTGCTTTCGCTTGGTCAAAATCTTGCTCAGAAACCACTCTATCCTTACGTAGCTTGATGGAACGTTGGTATTGCACATCGGCAAGTTTGAAGTTAGCTCTTGCCTGCTTTTCTAGCAACTGATACTCATCAGGATTAAGCGTTGCCAATGCATCTCCTTTGGAGACCTGTTGACCCGCAGTGACGTCAATCGTTTTTAGTAAACCGGGGACTCGAAATGCCAATACGGCTTTATCGCCCGCTTCAGTAGTCGCAGGAAAATTTCGTTCGAAGGCATTGTTACCGACCGAGACGGTGAAGAGTTTGGCTGGTCGTGATTCGGGTTCTGGAACCGGAGGGAGCTCCTTACCACACCCAGATAACCCGGATAAGGTCACCAATAGGACTAGGGAGGCTTTGTACATTGCGATCATCCATATCTATAAATATTTTATTAAAATAGATTAATCACATGTAACTTACCAGTTATCGTAAGATTTATTTAGACAAAATTATTAAAAAAAATAACGGCTTGGGATAAATTTTCCTAAACCGTTATCTAATCTTTTTGAGGCTTGACCACTACATGTTCTTAAATGCACGGTCGACTTTAAAAGTGTCCGAAGTCACATAAGCTTCCATATTGCGTACACTGGTCTCTAACTTCTGGAAATCACCCTCTAAAGTGCCCAACAAAGACTCTGCTGTTTGCCCTTTTTCCCAGGGTTTTTGCTTGAGTGTGTGCTCTTGTTTAGCTTTCATCTGATCGACATATTGAGGTGGTTGTTTTTCAAGCATAAATGTCAAAGCTAAATACGCTAATAACACCAGAAAGCTACCACCTAGCAGTGCGGCTGAGATCACTAAGATACGAACCAACCAAACTTCAAGGCCAAAATAGTTCGCTAATCCGGCACACACGCCAGACAATTTACCGTTAATCGGATCGCGATACAGTTCTCTACTCATAGTTTCGCCTCCAGTTAGGTGACTCCGCATCCAGTATTTTTTCTAACGTTTTCACTCGGTCTTGCATCGACTCAGCTTGCTCAGAAAGCTTATGCAGACGCTGAAGATCCGTTTCTGAAAGACCATTGCTGGATTTCTTCTTGCTGCGGTAGTGTAAGAATAACCATAGCGGTGCCACGAAGATCAAAAAGACAATCAGTGGACCTGCAATTAGAAATGTTGACATAGACAACTCCTAAAATTATTTATCGCGGTTTTCAACTTGTTGCTTCAGTTTCGCCAGCTCTTTTTCAATCTCGTCTTGAGCTTGTAGTTCTGCAAACTCTTGGTCTAAAGATTTTGCGTTACCGGTTTTTGCGTAAACGTCAGCTTCAGCTTCTAATTCATCCACTTTACGTGAGAATTGCTCAAACTTCGCCATTGCTTCGTTGGTTTTGCTTGAATGCAGATGTTTTTGAACATCGCGACGATTGCTTGCTGCATTATTGCGAATCATTAGTGCTTGCTGTTTTGCACGAGTCTCGGCGATTTTGGTCTCAAGCTTACCGATCTCACTGGTTAGTTTTTCGATGGTTTCATGAACCAAAGTTTGCTCGGTATGAAGGCCCTTGATGATATCTTCAAGTTTTTGCTTTTCGATTAGTGCCGCTCTAGCCAGATCTTCACGTTGTTTAGTCAGGGCTAGTGTCGCTTTATTCTGCCAATCTAGAATCTGAGTTTCGATAGCTTCAACTTTACGTGCTAGCTCTTTCTTGTCTGCAATAGCTTTTGCTGAGTTAGTACGAACCTCAACCAGCGTGTCTTCCATTTCTTGAATAATGAGGCGAATCATCTTTTCAGGATCTTCAGCCTTATCTAATAGTGCACTGATGTTTGAATTTACAATGTCTGCAAAGCGAGAAAAAATACCCATAAGAAACTCCTTAATTGCAATAATGGCAAATAGGTTTTAAATCGTTTTTCGATTTCTCAATCCACTTGCTCAAAAATCTACGTTTGTTGTTAAACCTACAATAAGTAATCCAAGTAGCGTGCCAACTTTTAAGCCATTGTTTATCAGGCACTTACAATAAAATGGTGATTAGCCCGAACCATGCTATGATGAATTTAGCCAAGTATTGGTATTTTTCACCACTACAGCTTTGTGATTAATGCTATTTACATCAAGTGATGTAAATAAAGCTCTCTATATCTTGCCCATTGGAAATCAGATCATACAAGGACCCATTATGCAGCAGAATCTCATTGGTGAATCCCCTAGTTTTCTCTCTGTTTTGGATAAAGTGTCCCAACTCGCACCAATCGAAAGACCGATTCTGATCATTGGAGAACGTGGAACGGGTAAAGAGTTAATCGCTCAAAGGCTGCATTACCTTTCAAGGCGCTGGGACCAGCCATTGATTTCACTGAACTGCTCAACCCTTAGCGAAGGGTTGATTGATTCAGAGTTATTTGGTCATGAATCAGGTTCTTTTACCGGTTCAAAAGGTCGTCATCAAGGTCGTTTTGAAAGGGCTGAAGGTGGAACTCTGTTCTTAGATGAACTAGCGACCACCCCCCTTGCCGTTCAAGAGAAGCTATTGCGTGTTATTGAATACGGGCAATATGAACGTGTCGGCGGACAAAAGGCGCTAAGTGCCAATGTAAGACTGGTGTGTGCCACCAATGCTGACTTACCAGACATGGCGTTAAAAGGCGAATTCAGACCCGATTTATTAGATAGACTGGCGTTTGATGTCATTACTATCCCACCTCTTCGCGAACGAAAAGAAGACATCACGCTACTAGCAGAATACTACGCCATTAAGATGTGTCGAGAATTAGAATTGGAGCTGTTTGTCGGTTTTGCGCCATCTGCTGTTGAGGCACTATTGGATTATTCTTGGCCGGGAAATGTGAGAGAACTCAAAAACGTCGTTGAACGAGCTATCTACCAGCACGGTAAAGATCCATATCCTATTGAATCTTTGGTGTTTAACCCCTTCAAACCAACATGGAAAATAGATCAACATTCCACGCACGAAACTGGCAATGATCTGTCCAACAGCCATACTCCATTAGAGCACTCATTTTCTTTGCCGCTTGATTACAAAGCATGGCAAGAACAGCAAGACATTAAATTACTCAATCAAGCTCTAAAACAGAGCAAGTATAACCAGAAACAAGCAGCAGAATTACTTGGGTTAACCTACAACCAATTACGTGGAATGGTGAGGAAGTACGCGATTGTAGGACAAGCGAACGATAAATAGCTGTCCACACTTGATTATTATTTGGAGCCGAATAAATAAAATGTTAAATTGTCGGGATCTTGAGGCTCCTCTAACGCCTCGTTTCGAAAAGTATTTCTTTTTATGAAAGCACTAATAAGACTATCACTTAGCATCTGCACGCTTGGCTTTTTAGCTGGATGTGGTGAAAGTGTCACTCACGAGCAAATCCGTGAAAAAGGCTTCATTTATTGCGGCCAAGGTAATCCTAGTACCTTCAATCCACAATTGGTTGATAGTGGCATTACCTCAGAATCGCTGAGCCCTCAAATTTTCGATACCCTGCTCACTCTTGATCCTATGACTTACCGACCAAAACAGAACTTGGCAACAAGCTGGTCTGTCGATAAATCAGGTACAGAGTACACTTTCAAGCTGCGCCCAAATGTTGCGTTTCAAACCACAGATTGGTTTACCCCAACCCGTAGCATGAATGCACAGGATGTGGTCTTTAGTTTTGAACGAATTATTGATAGTTCAAACCCATTCCATTATGTGGGTGGCGGTTTATATCCATGGTTCGCTGGCATCGACTTTCAAAACCTGATAGTTGAAATCACGGCGGTGGATGACCTAACGGTGAAGTTCCAGTTAAGTCGCCCAGATAATTCATTTCTTAACAATATCGCCACCAGTTATGCGGTTATCCACTCCAAAGAGTATGCCAACAAGCTGATTACCACAGATGAAAAAAATGAAATAGACTCCAAGCCTGTAGGCACAGGCCCTTTCTACTTGGATGAATATCAAATTAATGATCTTGTACGCTTGAAAAAGAACAAGCATTACTGGAAGGGTGAAGTACAAATGGACCAAGTTGTATTTGATACTTCACAACGCGGTACAGGCACACTTGCCAAGCTTCTCCGCAGTGAGTGTGACGTGTTGAACTCACCAATTTCTAGCCAGATCCCTATTATTCAAGCTCATGAAGAGTTGAAGATTTCTGCCACACCTGCAGTAAATGTCTCTTTCATCGCGCTAAACACAGAACACCCTGCATTGCGTGACTCACGAGTACGTAAAGCATTGAACTTGGCTATTAACCGTCAGAACATTCTTGATTCTGTGTACTACGGTACAGGTACAAAAGCCTACACGTTACTTCCCCCTACTTCTTGGGCTTATCAAAAAGACAGCGTTCAAGTTCGCTATGATCGAAACTATGCGATCGCACTTCTTAGAGAGGCCGGTGTAGAACCAGGGTTAGAGCTTTCAATGTGGGTGCCACTAGAGCCACGCGCATACAATCCAAGCCCAAGAAAAACGGCAGAACTGATCCAAGCAAACTTGGCTGATATTGGTATTGAATTGAAACTCTATACCGACGACCGATTTGACCGAACACAGCTGTCTTCAATTTCCTCAACAGATTTGTTACTCACAGGTTGGATTGGCAGTACGGGCGACCCAGACAACTTCTTGCGTCCACTTCTATCATGTAGTTCGGAACGCGCGGGATTAAACGTCTCTATGTGGTGCAACTCAGACTTTGATTTCCTTCTCGACTTGGCATTAGAGATTAATCAACAAAGGCATCGTGTGAACTTGTATCGACAAGCCCAAAACATTCTTAATGAAGAAGTTCCTGTGATACCTCTCGCTCATGGCGTGCAATTCCGTGTGCACGATCGTTCGCTAACAGGTTTTAAACACAGTCCTTTTAATGCTCAACCTTTTGATCAAGTCAGAAGGGAGGTGAACTGATGTTTTGGTATACATTAAGGCGTGTAAACTTATTCATTATTACACTTGGAATTCTGACTTTAGTCGGCTTTGCTCTACTTCGATTAGACCAAACCTCACCTTGGGCAATTCAAGATTTTTGGCCCGGCTGGCTTAGCTACGTCACCGAATTATCGACGCTGAATTTCGGCCTGAGCAAACACGGTGTTCCTATCATCGAAGAGCTTGTCGTGGTATTCCCTGCGACGTTAGAATTGTGCTTCTTTGCTTTTCTACTCGCACTGTTTATCGGCATCCCTTTCGGCACAATTGCCGGCATGAGACAAGGTAAGTTTGTTGATACCACTATATCGTTTACTTCAATGGCAGGCTACTCAGCACCTATATTTTGGGTCGCATTGCTAATGATCATGGTGTTCTCACTGCACTTCGAGATGTTCCCTGTTGGGGGACAATACGATCTACTTTACGAAATTGAACACGTGACTGGCTTTGCAATGATTGATGCCTTCTTTGCCGAAGGTAACTATCGAGCACACGCCCTACAGAGCGTAATAGACCATATGGCGTTACCTTGTCTTGTTTTGGCGCTCGCTCCAACAACCCAGGTTATCCGACTAATGAGAGCGTCAGTGGCTGAAGTGATGGCTCAAAACTACATCCGTGCCGCACGAATCAAAGGTCTTTCAACAAGAGAGATCGTCACTCAACACGTATTAAGAAATGCAATACCACCGATTATTCCTAAGGTCGGCGTTCAACTCTCCAGTATGTTAACGCTCGCTATCATCACCGAATCTATCTTTAACTGGCCGGGTATTGGCCGCTGGTTGCTGGATGCATTATCCAATCAAGATTACGTTTCAATTCAAGCTGGTGTAATTGTGGTAGCAACCTTGGTTTTGACCGCGAATATACTGTCCGATCTACTGGGCGCGATGGTCAACCCTCTGGTAAGGAAGGAATGGTATGCTAACAAATAACGTCTACCAAGAAGAACAGATTCCAACCCAATTCGAGCGTTTCTGGCGCAGCTTCCGTGGCAATAATCTCGCAATGTTTGGACTATGGTGTTTGGTCTTGATCATTTTGATCACCATCACTTCACCATGGCTAGCACCGCATGATGCTCAAGAGCAGACGGGACACCTACTAACACCTCCTTCTTGGGATCCTGCTGGAACAGTTGAGTATTTTCTAGGTACTGATGATTTAGGGCGAGATATTCTATCCCGTCTGATTATTGGCTCTCAGCTGACATTTGGTGCCGCAGTGGTGATTACCTTTATCGCAGCAGTCATCGGTTGTCTGATTGGCGTACTTGCAGGTATGACTCGCGGGTTGTTATCAAGTACGCTAAACCACCTGCTTGACACAGTAATGTCTATTCCGTCGCTGCTACTCGCGATTATCTTCGTGGCATTTCTTGGCTTTGGCGAGTTTAATATCTTGCTAGCCTTATGTTTGGCATTGATTCCACGCTTTATTCGTTCGGTATACATTGCCGTGCATGCAGAAGTAGAAAAAGACTATATTTTGGCTTCTCGCCTTGATGGTGCGAATGACTTCTACCTGTTATGGAATTCAATCCTTCCTAATATTCTTACTGTAGTGGCACTTGAAATTACACTGGCATTGTCAGTCGCCATTCTTGATATCACGGCCTTGGGTTTCTTAGGGCTTGGCGCTCAAGCACCCAGTACCGAATGGGGCTCAATTTTGGGTGACTCTGTAGAGCTGATTTACCTTGCGCCATGGACAGTAACTCTACCCGGCTTAGCCATTATGTTTACAGTGATCGTGATTAACCTTGTCGGTGAAGGTGTTCGCCAAGCGCTAAATGCAGGAATCGAATAATGCCGTTACTTGATATTCGACATCTAACTATCGAGATTGAGACCCCTCAAGGGATGGTTAAAGCAGTAGATCGAATGAGTATTACCCTCAATGAGGGAGAAATTCGTGGCTTAGTAGGTGAATCAGGTTCTGGTAAGAGCTTGGTTGCAAAAGCGATCGTTGGTGTTTGCAAAGAAAACTGGAAAGTGTCTGCCGACCGAATGCGCCTTGGCAATATCGACCTGCTACAACTGACGCCCAAAGAACGACGCCGTGTGATCGCTCGCGATATCGCGATGATCTTCCAAGAACCATCGACGTGTCTTGACCCTTCCGAAAAAGTGGGACGCCAGCTAATAGAGGCGATTCCTTCGCGTTCATTTGAAGGTCGATGGTGGCAACGGTTTAAGTGGCGAAAAAAGCAAGCAATAGCATTGCTGCATAAAGTGGGGATCAAAAATCACTCTCACCTAATGGACAGTTATTCTTATGAGTTGACCGATGGTGAGTGTCAAAAAGTCATGATCGCCATGGCGATCGCTGCCAAGCCAAAAGTGCTAATTGCCGATGAGCCAACCAACGATTTAGACCCGATTACGCAGTCTCAAATATTGCGCTTATTGAGCCGAATGAATCAACTTCATAACACGACAATTCTCCTCATTGGGCACGATTTAACGACTATCACTCAATGGGCGACACGAATAACCGTGATGTACTGCGGTCAGTCCGTTGAGTCTGCAGATACGACAAAACTGTTGGATGTACCAAAGCATCCTTACACCGTTGCACTGCTAAAAGCGATGCCCGATTTTAACGACTGGATTCCCCATAAAGAAAAACTGCAATCTTTACCAGGGTCAATTCCGCCGCTGCAGCACCTTCCGATTGGTTGTCGACTTGGACCACGTTGTCCATACGCGCAAAGACAGTGTGTCGAGATCCCGCATACTAAACGTATAAAGACCCACAAATTTAACTGTCATTTCCCTCTGAATATGGAGAAGAAAAAGAAATCATGAGTGCATTATTAGAGGTCAGTGATTTATCTAAAGACTTTACGACTCGCTCTGGTCTTTTCCGTAAAAAGATTCATCAGGCAGTGAAGCCAGTTAGCTTTTCCCTTGAAGCGGGACAGACTATTGGTTTTATCGGTCAGAATGGGTCGGGGAAATCGACATTAGCTAGAATGCTAGCGGGTATGGTGGAACCAACAGCAGGTGAGATCCGAGTGAACGGTGAAAAGCTAGAACACAAAGACTACTCAACTCGCTGTAAACTGATTCGAATGATCTTCCAAGATCCGAACACCTCGCTAAATCCACGCATCCAGATTGGTCGAATCCTTGAAGGACCGTTGAAGCGAAATACCAACATGCCACCAGAAGCCCGCATGCGCCGCGTAAAGGACACATTATTACGTGTTGGGCTTCTACCAGAACATGCTTACTTCTATCCTCAGATGCTTGCTGCAGGCCAGAAGCAGAGGGTTTGTTTGGCTCGCGCATTGATACTTCAGCCTTCCATCATTGTGGCTGATGAAGCGTTGAATGGTTTGGATATGGCGATGCGTTCGCAAATCATCAATCTGTTCCTAGAACTTCAAGAAGAGATGGGCGTATCGTTCGTTTATGTTTCCCAACACATCGGCATTGTTAAACACATCACAGATAAGATCATCGTCATGCACGAAGGCAATGTGGTTGAAAGTGGCGAAACACATGAAGTACTGACTAACCCAACTCACCAAATCACACAAAGGTTAGTTGAGAGCCACTTCTATAAAGCACCAAGCCATTAATCGGTGATAGCGCTATATTCCGCAAAGGGGAAAGATATGTTACCAAGAGCTTCAATGCTTTCCCTCTTGTTGGCGCTGCTGTCCTTTAATGCAGCAAGCACAACACTCACATGGCTAGATAGAACCTTCGTCGAAACTGCCTTTTATCACGTCGCACTTCAACACGAATATTCACAAGGCGACAAGCTCCTCGCTAAATGGAAACAGCCTATCAAGGTATGGGTTGATCATCGAGTGGGTGATAAAGACCTGCATCAGGAGCTCACGGAACTTCATCTCCAACACTTGTCCGAAGTGACCCAGCACCCCATAACAATCGTTAAAAATAAGTCTGAAGCGAATGTAAAATGGATATACACGAGGCAGAGTCAGTGGATAGCTGAAGCCAAAACTGTACTCAAACTGAAATCGACACAGCATCTAAACAGCGCTATCTGTACTGCAGGTTATCGAACTAATTCCAAAGGGGAGATTGTATATGCAGGAATTGTGATCCCAGTAGATCAAGCGAGAGCAAGAGGAAAGCTGGTCGCATGTATTGTTGAAGAGATCACACAGGTACTTGGGTTACCCAATGACTCAGATAAAGCCTACCCTTCTATTTTCAATGATCACACGCCAGAAGACTTATTATCCCCCTTAGATGTAGTGCTGCTAAAGCTACTGTATGAACCTCAATTGAAAGTGGGAATGACAAAAGAACAGGCAAAACCAGTTGTGCGAAAAATACTGAAAAGATACAGCAAAACAGGTGTACTTCAGCAAGCTTCTAAAGCAGCACAGCAGGCGCCTTTGTATCAACTTATTGGGTATTGACGAAAATACGTTGGAAAGTAGCTTAGAAGGGAAGAATAGAACAACAGCGTTGCCCGAGGTAAGACAACGCTGGCTTACAATTTGACGAGAGAATTAGCGCTTAGCAGCCTGCTTCTTCAGCTCGAAATCGAACTCATCCGGGAACAAGATAACACCTTCTTCCTGTTCGTTCGGGAACACAACAACGGCAAGCTCGTCGTCTTCTAGACCGTTAGTCCAACGGCTATGCCATTTGTTTAGTGAAATAGACTCAGCTTTACACTCAGACCAATCACCCGTCGCCCAAGACTCCGCAAACTCTTGATTTGGCCATACAGGAACACAGTCTTCATCTTCTGTGTTCAGCATTACACAACCGTGTTCATCGGTTAAGATCCATACTTCACGGTTCGCTACGATTTCTTTCACACAGTACTTCAGGCGTTGCTCACCCGTATACTTATTGATTTCAGCGATTTTTTTATCGTCTAGCTGTGTAGTCATCTCAATTTCCTACTTTAGTCAGTAACTATGTTCTTAAAGCTATTTTATGCCGAGTGTTTTTAACTTCAAACACTATCGATGAAGAAGAAAGCCTACTTCAAAGAAAAACGCCTGCTAAATTAGCAGGCGTTTATAATTAAGCGACTTGGTTAAACAAGCTCGCCTTGAAGCCAAGGCCAACCTTGCTTCTTACGGCTCAATGTATTTTCCATCATCAATACACCGTCTTTCTCGAATTTAACCAGCTTATCAGCCCACTCACCTTTGTATAGAAGACGAGTTTGAGCTGTAGTGATATCTGTCAGCATTACTGCCGCGAACGCTAGACCATCTTTCTCACAACGCGCTTCAAGATCAGCTTCTAGCGCTTCGATCATGCCGTCTACTTGCTCAAGAGTCGCAAGCTCAACTTGACCAACAACAACATCACGACCGTTGAATGGGTAGCCTTTAAGGTCTTTTTCTACTAACTGTGCAGCAGATAGGCCTTCGATGTTTGTCTTAGCGATTAGAAGCGCTTTGATAAATGCATCAACGTCAGTCACGCCAGCGATTTCAGCAAGCTCAGCAACCGCGTCTTTGTCTTTTTGAGTACATGTTGGAGAAGCAAAACCAACTGTGTCTGAAAGAATTGCAGACATCATCAGTTTAGCGATTTGTTGAGAGATAGCGTGACCTTCAATCTTAAACATGTTGAAAAGTACTGTATTTGTACAGCCAACAGGCCAGATCCAAGCTTCCATAGGGTTAACTGTCATCACGTCACCTAGACGGTGGTGATCGACAATGCCTACGATCTCTGCTTCAGCAACATCGTCTGGTGCCTGTGCTAGATCTGAGTAGTCTACTAGCCAGATTTTCTCACCAGCAACAGAAGTACGAAGTTCTGGCTTTTCAGCACCAGCGACTTCTAGAATGTGTTGAGTTTCGCGGTTGATCTCGCCTTGGCGAATTGGTGTCGCTTCCTCGCCACGAGCTTTAAGAAGCTCAGTTGCAACTAACGCACTACAAATACTGTCACTATCAGGGTTTTTGTGACCAACAACTAAAATCATGTTTCTTCCTATTACACTAACAATTATGACTCTACCTTTAGAGTCTCTCTTTATTAGGCATACTTTACCTCATTTTTTTAGATTGGTCATGTTTCGTGGGTTTGGCCAATGGTAACAAAAGATAAAAAAACAACAAATGCAATTGATAATTATTATCATTCGTATATGATTATCTTAATACACAAATTTTGAGTGACACTTATGGATCGACTAATCTCTTTTTTGCCAAGCAGCAGCGCTGCGAAAACAACTCAGTTTTCACTGTCTTTTAAGCGCCTGCTTTTACCTATTTCACTTGCGGCGTTAGTTGCAGCTCCTGCTACGCGAGAATTGACGGTCACTACCTTGTCTGACGCCTTCTGGGCAGTGTCATGTTACGTTGCGCTAACCTTAGCGATTTACCACGGGTTAAGTCTATACATCAACAAAGACAACGTCTTCAATAAGCTCGTCCATCAATCTCGTTCAAACCAAGTTGTATTCGCCGCGCTAATGGGCGCATTGCCAGGCTGTGGGGGAGCGATTGTGGTCACCACACAATTTATTTCAGGCAAACTCGGATTTGGTGCGGTTGTGGCTGTACTCGTCTCAACCATGGGTGACGCGGCCTTCCTGTTAATTGCTAGCGAACCCAAAACAGGTTTAGCCATGATGGCGATGGGCGTAATCGTGGGTACCGCCTCAGGACGAATCATAAACTTGCTTCACGCAGACGACTTTTTACGCCCGAAACAGGCAGAGAGAAATGAAGCGGAAAACAGCTGTGCCTCACAACCTCAAGATCAAAGCCCTGTCTCTAAAAAAGCGATAAACCTTCAGGGTTACCTATGGTCTGTGCTTATTATTCCGGGAGCCGCTGTTGCCCTTCTTGGCTCTTTTCAAATCGATGTAAACCAGTTGCTGACACTGCCTGAGATGTCTATGGAATGGACGGGAACGATTTTACTGATCAGCTCGATGTTTTTGTGGGGGCTTACTCGTGAAATTGAGGATTACAAATCGGCCGTAAGTGAAGATGAAAAATGTATAGGTTCTCACCCACTACAAAAAACAGCTCAAGATACAAACTTTGTCACTGCATGGGTAGTGGTCGCTTTTCTTTTCTTCGAGTTTGGCTCTGTGCTTGCAAATGTCGATTTTGCGACGCTATTCTCAAGCTGGGGTATGATGCTCCCCCTGGCGGGTGTGTTGATGGGCTTACTGCCGGGGTGTGGTCCACAATTGTTGGTCACTAGCCTTTACCTTTCAGGTGCACTACCACTTTCAGCTCAGGTCGGTAACGCAATATCAAATGATGGTGACGCTTTATTCCCTGCTATCGCAATGGCACCAAAAGCGGCTCTTGTGGCCACATTATATTCAGGCATACCCGCATTAATCTGTGCATACGGTTATTGGTTTATGTTCGAGATTTAACTCAAGCTGATTCAATTCCATAGGTCTCTATTAGGTCGATACTTTGTATCGGCCTTTTTGTTCCCGTCTGCCTAAATCCTTACAACAGATTCTTTTTACATTCCCTTCCTGTTTCATTGTTCATAGTTCATAGTTCTACAGCCTATCTCAAACGGCACGTCGTTATAGCCTGTCTCAAAAACGCCCCCTCTTGGCGCTATGACAATGCTTAATTACAAATCCCACACACAGGCTGGAAAAACAAAAAGCCCCTGTAAGAGTGCTTACAGGGGCTTTAATTCAAGCTTTAATCTTGGTTCTTAAGTACGAGACTTAAGAAACTTCGATTGGACCACCGAATGAAGTTACTGGAGGCAGTTTGCCTTGGAACTTCTCGAAGTTAACCAAACATGTGTTTGCTGACGTTGCTTGAGCAAGTTCAGACGTACCGATGTCTTGAGTTAGTGTGTTTGGATCGCCGTATGTATCTAGCGCCCCCACTTTCTCGTTGATCGGGCCATACCAAGCGCCTTCTTCGATACGAACAACACCAGGTGCGTAGCTATCCATTAGAACAGCACCTGCTAGTAGTTGACCACGGTCATTGAACACACGTACTACGTCGCCATCTTTGATGCCTTTCTTCTTAGCATCGATTGGGTTGATGTAGATTGGCTCACGGCCTTGTACCGCGTAAGTCGCACGCCACTCTTCAGATTCACACATCTGAGAGTGAAGACGCTTGTCTGGGTGACAAGATTGTAGCCAGTACGGGTGTTTATCAGAGCCTGGACCACCGTGTGAACGTTCAGATTTCTCAAACCACATTGGGTGTTCTTGACAGTGCTCGTAACCCATATTGCCAACAGTACGGCTTGTGATTTCGATGAAACCAGAAGGCGTACCTAGTGCGTTGATCTCTGGATCTTCACGGAATGAAGCGTGACGAGTCCATGGCTTACCTTTACCGAAGTCTAGGAAACCTTTCTCCCAGAACTCAGCAAACTCAGGCATTTCGAAGCTGCCTTCGTTTGATGCACGACATTCGTCATACAGAGATTTAACCCACTGCATTTCGTCCATACCACGCGTGTAATCGTCGTAACGACCCCAACGCTTAGTTAGGCTAGACATAATCTCGAAGTCAGTTTTAGACTGGAACAGAGGATCGACTAGTTTGTGCATCGCGATCAAACCACGACCAGAGTACGCGCCGTAACCATCAATATCGTTACGTTCCCACTGAGTACATGCAGGAAGCACGATATCAGAGTGACGACAAGTTGCAGTCCAAGCGAAATCAACAGCCACTACAGTTTGTAGGCTCTTGAATGCTTTACGCATCTTGTTGCGATCTTGGTGGTGGTGCCACGGGTTATTACCACTGAATACCATCATCTTGATATCCGGTAGTGTAACCGTTGAACCGTTCGCTTTGATCTTCTTACCTGGCTCTAGCAAGCTATCTACCCAACGAGCAACAGGGATTACACGGCTGTAACCGTTGTAATCAGTGTTAGTGTGCTTAGGCGATTGACCTTGGTCGATGTTCAACGGGAATGAACCCGGAGCAGCGAAGCCAGTTGAAGAAACACCGATACCAGAGTAATGGTGACCGTAAGAGATACCACCGCCAGGTAGACCGATTTGGCCAACCATTGCTGCGATAACGGCACACATCCAGTAAGGCTGCTCACCGTGTTGTTGACGTTGGATACTCCAACCGACAAGAATCTGCGTACGACCGTTAACCAGCATCTTAGCGAATTCACGGATAGAGTCCGCGCTTGCACCACAGATAGCCGAAGCCCACTCAGGTGTCTTCTCAACTTTATCTTTCGTTTCACCTTGAACGTACTTGATAAAGTCTTCAAAACCTAGACAGTAAGTTTCGATGAACTTCTTGTCGTATAGATCTTCGTTGTAAAGAACGTGAGCAACACCAAGCATGAACGCCACATCAGTTTGTGGGTTGATGTACATTTGCTCGTTTTCTAGGTAACGGCCTGTTTTGTTTTTAACAGGGTCAACAGAAACAACGTTGATCTCTTTCTTAGCAACTTTTTCTTTCAGCTGTTCTAAGTATGCGAATGACTCGTGAGTCTCACATGTCCAACCTACTTGCAGGTTTTTAACTGGATCGTTACCCCAAAGAACAATGTTGTCACTGTTTTCTAGGATAAGTTCCCAAGATGTACCTTGTGCGTAAACTTCAGTAGAACCTAGCACGTAAGGCATGATCGTTTGACCAGCACCTGTTGAGTAGTCACCGATTTTCTTCACAGAGTAACCGTGAAGTGCCATTGCACGTTGCATATGGTTAGTACAGCTATGGAACTGACCCGTTTGTCTCCAACCAGTTTGACCTGTGTGAAGCGCCCATGGACCGTAATCTTTCTGTACGCGCTCTAATTCGCGGTAAACAAGGTCTAGTGCCTCATCCCAAGTCACACGAATAAAACGGTTGTTACCACGCGTGTCAGCGCTGTATTTATGCTTCTTCAACCAATCTAGGCGAACCATAGGGTAACGCACACGTGATGGGCTGTAGATAATACCTTTAATACCTTTCAACATCTCAGTTGGGTGTTGATCGATTTCTAGAGGTTTAATTTCTTGCACTTTACCCGCGTAAACGCGAGCTCGGAATGCACCCCAGTGAGAACCAGAGACTTTCCACGCGCCGTCTGTTTCTGCTGCAGACACTGATGCCGACGCCAATAAGCTTGGACCGATAACCGATGCCGCACTTGTAGTCGCGACACCTTTCAGAAAACTTCTTCTTGTAATTGCCATTGTGTTACTCCAATTGACGTCTTATTAGTGATGGCCTTCAGAAAAATCTGATGAGTGCTTCTGTAGATACTTAAGAACAAGTGCTTCTGTATCTGTATCGAAGTTAACGAATGCAATCATACCATCTAACATGCCTACCCAACCGTTAGCGCTGAAGTGAGCTTCATCTGGCTGTGAGTGACACGTTGAACAGTTAGATTGGTACGCTTGACCCGCTGCGTTCCAGATTGGATCGAAGTTATCAACCATAGACTCTTTCTTCATCCAAAGTGCTAGGTTAACTTCTTCCCATGGAAGGCCAGTAAGCTCATCTTCTTTCTTCTCACCAACAGTGATAACGTCACTTTGAGATACTTCTTTGGTCAAGATTGCAGTTGAGATATTCATACCGAAGTCTTCTTGGATTACACGTCCGAAGCCTTTCGCTTTACGCCAACCATCGATTTGAATCTTGATCATGTCGCCTTTTTCGTCGATAACCGCAACTTTACTTGCAGGGCTGAGTAGACCCGCTTCAACTGTTGCTGTTTCATCCGTGTACATTGGGAGGTGACGAATAGAGATCACGTCAGAACCATTTGCGTAAGATGTGCTGCTTGCTACATTTTCTAGCTCGCCAACAATACCGCTTGCTGATGCCATATCCATTGGAAGGTTGTGAGCAATACCTTTGTGACAGTCAACACAGCTTTGATCACGTTCTGCTGCATTCTTCATCTGGATACGCGCTGTTGGGCGCATGTTCTCGAAGTCCATTGAATCGTAGTTGTGACAGTTTTTACACTCTAGAGATTTGTTCGAAGAGAAACGATCCCATTCGTGTTTAGCCAGTTCGATACGACGAGCTTCGAATTTCTCAGGAGTATCTAGGTCACCAAATACTTGAGCGAATACTTCTTTAGATGCTTGCATCTTACGAGCGATTTTTGCTGTCCATTCATGTGGAACGTGACAGTCAGGACAAGTAGCACGTACACCAGAAGTGTTTTTCCAGTGAACCGTTTCTTGTAGTTCTACGTACACGTTGTCACGCATGGTGTGACAACTTACACAGAACTCTTCTGTATTTGTGTGCTCTAGAGCTGTGTTAAAACCGCCCCAGAAAATAACACCGGCGATAAAGCCACCCATAGTTAGTACACCAAGACTGATGTGTACTGCAGGGCGAGTCATTGTGCGCCATAATTTAACTAAAAATGATTTCATGTTTAGCTCTCTTAAATATTGATTTTAAAAAATGTTGTTACTAGAGGGCATTACATGCCGCCGTGAGCACCAGGAGGTCCGAATACAAACACTTGCAGTGCCCAAACTAGGAAGCCGTAACCGCCTACAAAAGCCACACTTAATATTGGAAAGAGAACCACCGCGATGAAGAGGAAAGACTTCCACTCCAACGAGCGTTTTTCGCCAGTTTCAATTTTATTAACATCACTCATACATTTTGCCTATTTTGTATTTAGTAATTTCGAGTAACCCATTCTATGGGGCTAAAGTTCTTGAGTATCTAACAACAAATTTTAGACCATACACAAAGTAGGGTTCAATCAAATCCCCCGTTATAACCCTTGCTAATCAATACCTTTTTGAGGTCATCCAAACTTGTTTTCAGTTAAACAAAGTTATTAAAAAGTATTAACAAATGTGAAGAATTAAGTATATTTCGCAAATGTTAAAAACCAACATATACGCAACCATATGACAACCAATTTTAACTTTTTACCTACTAAGTAGTAGCTAAAAAAGCCTCAAACAACCACTATTTTGTGTTTTGTTTGTTAAATGATTGATCATTTTTAGAATTGGTGACTTTACAGTTGAAATGCATCATTTGGCACTTTCAGATATGATGGAGACCACTTAAAAGGAATCATTATGCAAGACGTTATTGATATATCTTGGTGGCAGTTATTGTTCTTCAGCTCACTTCTCTTGCTACCTATTACCATCAACCACAAGTTAAAACTCGGCCTTGGAAAAGAGGCTTCTGTCAGCATCATTCGTATGGTTATTCAGCTATTTCTAGTGGGACTTTACCTAGAATACTTGTTCACCTTGAATAGCTTATGGGTCAATTTGCTGTGGCTATTTGCAATGATCATCGTTGGGGCAAGCTCAATTGTTGAAAAATCTAGGCTCCCAAAAAATCTACTTTTAGTTCCTATAGCCGTTAGCCTTGCTGTAACTTGTGTACCTATTGTCTTGTTTATCTGCTTTTTCATCATTAAACCGACTCCGGTTTTTAACGCACAGTACCTTATCCCTATTGCAGGGATGCTGTTAGGTAATAGCTTAAGCAGTAATATCGTGGCATTGCAGAACTTGTTTGGGGCTTTTGAAATGCAGAAATCAGAGTACGAAGCGGCTATCGCTTTGGGCGCATCTCCTTCCTATGCAGCCGCGCCTTTTGTTCGTAATGCGATACAGAAAACGATGTCACCAATTATGGCCTCTATGGCAACTACAGGCTTAGTCACGCTACCGGGAATGATGACAGGACAGATCTTAGGTGGTGCATCACCAATGATCGCGATTAAGTATCAGTTGATGATCATGTTAGCTATCTTCGTGATGATGAGCTGCTCTTTAGCACTTGCACTTCAGCTCTCATTGAAGACATCTCTTACTAAAGAAGGCCGAGTTCTCGCGCAAATACAGCCTTCGAAATAGCCTCCCTACTCCACTTAGATCTGGTTACTCACTGAATTTGAGACAGGTTATCCACAGAAATTGTGGATAACCAAATCAATATAGATCCTTTTTTGTCCATTCCCACCTAGGGAAAGATCATTACCTTTGATCTTTGGGTGTTTTCAAAGACATATACACACACGGTGATCATCGCTATTGAGCGTTCACATGATAATTTAAGACATGAATAAGTAGGTTTTCCACAAATAAAAACGGCCTGCAATGCAGGCCGTCTTGTAAATGTCATAAGTCAGTTCAGTGTTTTCACTGAGTCCAAGTTACCCAGTTAACTCGTAAACTGGATTAACCGCGTAATCGGAATTAATCACGAAACCGCTTGGTGGATCACGCTACCCTTATTAGTCACGTAGGTAGATCAACCAGTACCACATACCAACAAAGATACCACCGCCAATGATGTTACCAATGGTAACGGGCAGCAAGTTGTTCATCAAAAAGTCCATCATGTTCAGATCAACATAGTCCGCAGGGTTAGCGCCTGTCATTGTCCAAAATTCTGCGGGAGCAAATGTTTTGATACCGATAGCTAAAGGGACTTGGAACATGTTGGCAATACAGTGCTCAAAACCGGCTGATACGAACATCGCAACAGGTAAAATCATAACTGCGATTTTGTCAGTCAGTGTACGTCCACTAAACGTCATCCATACCGCGATACAAACCAACACATTACACATGATGCCAAGCGCGATAGCTTGGATAAAATCATGGTGCATTTTGTGTTGGGAAATCGCCATGGCATTCAAACCCACTTGCCCATGATCGAACATGTACTGTTTAGTCAGAAGCATACAGGCCACCAGCAGCAATGCACCAATTAAGTTACCTACATAAACCGTGGTCCAGTTCTTAACTAATGTACGCCAGGTAATCTTGCCACTTGCGCGAGCAACAAGCGTCAACACCGAGCTGGTAAACAGTTCACCACCAGTAACAACAACAAGGATTAATCCTAAGCTAAAAGCTAGACCACCCAATAAGCGAGTAATACCCCACGGTAAATCACCAGCGCCGGTAGTCACGATTGTGTAGAACACAAACGCGATACCAATATGTATGCCAGCAGAAATCGCTAGGAGAAAAGATTTGATTGGATCTTTGGTTGCTTTACCTACGCCAATATCTGCAGCGCGCTCAGCCATTTGTGGCGGTAATAATGAGTCGAATTGGTTTAGATTCATGATGATTTACATTTTGAAACATGTCGTCGGGAGCGCGATAATCCTCTCTTTCATTTCTGAATTCAAGAGCTATTTTAGGTTCAAAATGCCTCTCACAGCCTTGTTGAAAGCAAATAGTCCGAGTTATTCCAAATTCATACGACTTTAGTAGTAAAAAGAAAACTCTGCTGAATGATTAGTTATCAGCATAGAAATTGACACACCTATAAATATCAACAAGTTACGTTAAAACCAAAAGAATAACGTACACTAAAATGGCTCACTGAGCGCTTTTATTTCTAGATTTTGACATAGATCAACAGAACGTAAAAAAGCGCCCTTAGGCGCTTTTAACTCAATCACAAATAAAGAAATTAGTGATGCTAAACCGAAGGTTCAACCATTTCTTCTAATGATTGTTCGAGAGATGCATCCTCTAGGCTAGATTCAATACTAGGAAGAATCACATCAGAGTCACTTTCGCTGGCAACTTTACCACCTAAGCTTTTCAAACTATCCACTAACTCTTCTAGGCTCTTTATATGAGCATCACTCTTGGTAACCTGATCATCTAACAATTGGTTGTGCTTGGTCGCTTCAACCAATTTCTGTGTTTGTTTCTGATTCTCACTTTCTAACTTAGCGAGTCGCTCAGTCAAAGTTTTAATCTCTGACTTTAATGACGCCGTCATGTCTGAGCCTTTCAGCGCTTTAACACTCGCTACAATTTTTTGAGACTGAAGACGCAATACAACATCACGGTGATCTTCATCATTAACCACTCGTGAAATGCTCAATAACTGGTTCTCTGCATTCAAAACCGACTGTTCGAACTGGTCACCTTTTACGCTCGCCAGCACTTTGACTTCATGAGCAACACTGCGTACGTGGTTTAATTCGAACTCCGCAGCGTGAACTGCGTCTTCAATGATCGACTTTTCACGGGGACTGGCTTTCACTTGGCTTTCTGCCAAAGCAATTTGAGATGCCGCTTTAGCAAACGTCAGTGGAACAACGTCATCGAAATCTTCATCTTCCAAGAACTCCAACTCATCCTTCAAAGGTTCGATGTACTTCTTGTGGGCCACTTTAACTTCTAACAAACTCGCGTTATTAAGAAACTCTACCTGTGCTTCCTGAGCATCTTCAAGTTCGTCGACCAGCACATACTCAAACAGTTCGCTGTATTCTGAATACAAGCGCTTGTAGCTCGATGCAAACATAGTGTCGGCACCAAGAAACTTTAAGTAATCCATTTGCACTATCGAGTCGGCTAATACTCTGTCAGCCTTTTCCTTTAGCACTAAGATCGAGTCATAATTTGATCGAATCAACGCAATTTTTTCATCAAAGGCTTCAGCGTAAGTTAGTGTAGAAAAAATCGAGTAACTCTTGGTTAACCGTGTTTGATCTTTCACTAAGTCCGCATAAATGCTTTCAGCATCATCCCAAGCGTCTAGTAGTTCATTGTAATTCTCTGGAGCATAGAGAGACAATTGAGCGTGTTCTTCAAGCTTAGCCTCCCACTCGGA
Source organism: Vibrio sp. 1F279 (assembly GCF_041439815.1). NCBI lineage: Bacteria > Pseudomonadati > Pseudomonadota > Gammaproteobacteria > Vibrionales > Vibrionaceae > Vibrio > Vibrio sp. 1F279. The sequence goes on from NZ_JBGOOU010000008.1 coordinate 59,056, forward strand.
GTAAACACTTTGGACAGACTGAAATGAACGGACCTCTACTGTTGATTCATTGTCATTTGTGGTTTGGTTCGCGCCTGTCTGCTCTGAGGGTGTACTTTGACAACCTGAGATAGCAAATAGCATACTGATCGTTAATGCTACTTTGTTCACTCTCACTGATGCGTTTCCTTTTTATACAATATTAGCTGGATGCAATATATTTCTAGTAACACAATATATTACAACCACTTCCCAATAAACATCGTTCAGAATTTAAGTGGCTGCAAATCACGCAATCTAACTAAAATAAACCCACCATACGACGATTAATCATTCAATTTGGTATCACTTATCAATTCTATTTATTTGCTATTGCTTGAGCCGTGAATGCGCACTAAGGTGAAGGTAGAGAACGTTATGAATATATAGGTTAATTATGAAGTACAACGCTGAACATATTGCTGATTTAAACCTCCTTCTTCAATTTGATGTAAGTAGCGCCGCTACTGGAATTAAAGTTCATCAAGAGGCTGCTCAAGAAACTCAAGACGCTGTTAAGCGCCTATTCGAAAAGAATCTTTGCACTCAGCCAGACGGTGGTTACCTAACAGATGAAGGTATCCAGATGGCAGAGCGCGCAGACAAGTTACTTCGCGTACTGAACTAAAACTCCACGGTTCTAGTAAAAACTCCACTCGCTTCGGCCGTGGAGTTTTTTCATTTTTGGCCAAAGGTTTGTTAGGCTTATTGTAAATTCGTCATTTGCAGTTGTGAGGAACACATGGCTTCTATATTTATTGTTGGTGCAGGATGGGTCGGTGCACCTTTATCTGAACATTTAGAAAAACATGGTAACCAAGTTGTGGTCACGAAAACGACCCAAGCAGGTGCAGACGCTGTTGGGAACAAACGAGTTCCATGTGAAGTGTTTAGTTTTGACTCATCAAAGCCAGATGAGACTATCGGCGAACTCTATTCGTTGTTACTCGAAAACAACACTGAGATAGTGATTGGTAGCTTCCCTCCAGGCTTTAGAAAGGGAGCAGGACAAGAGTACGCCGACTATTGGCAACAACTGACCAGGGCTTGCCAGAAGGCTAACGTGAAAAAGCTCATTATGGTCAGTTCGACGACGGTATACCCAACCAAGCCCGGAGTTCTGTACGAGCAAGACGCCTCACTCACTCTTTCTACCTCAGAAAACGAGCAAGCATCCGCATTTTCGGACAATGCACGCGTGATGCTGAAAGCTGAACAGCTGGTGATGGATTCCGGCATCGATTACACCATTCTTCGTTTCAGTGGGTTAATCGGCCCTAGCCGTCACCCATCTCGATTCGCAAGCAAGCTAAAGCAGGTCAGCTCTCAAGCACCAGCCAACATGCTTCACCTTGATGATGCGATTGGTGCGGTCGATTTCGCCATCAATCAACTGCACAATGAAATCGTAAATGTCACCACACCAAATACAGTGAGCAAGGCAGAGTTCTACGCAGCAGCATTAAAAAGTGCCAATAGCAGCGAGCCACTCCCTCCTATTGTCGATACACCAGACAAACTGATCTCTTCGAAAAAGATTCTCGACTTAGGTTACTCGTTTAAATTCGAATCCACACTGGACGCACTTCATGACTGAGCAATCTACAGCTAAGAGAAATCCCAATATAAAACTGCATCGCTCAGTCGACACCCTTTGGAACTTTATGTCTATGGGTCACAAGGTTACGCCTTCAGATTGTATATTTGTGTTGTGCAGTAACGATACTCGCGTTGCTGAATATGCAGCCGAGCTTTATCACCAAAAGATAGCGCCTTACATCGTTTTTTCTGGTGGTGTGGGACGTTTTACAGAAGGAAGCTTTGAGCGTTCAGAAGCAGAAACGTTCGCTTCTATCGCACGAGACAGTGGTGTGCCTGACTTAGACATTATCATTGAGAAGCACGCGACAAACACTGGGGAAAATGTACGGTTTACCCACGAGCTACTGGCTCAGCGAGGATTATCACCGAAACGGCTGACTCTAGTTCAGAAGCCCTTTATGGAGAAACGCACTTACGCAACGTTCTGTAAGCAATGGCCTGACGAAACTTCCGAGATAACAGTGACATCACGATGGCAGAATTGGGATGATTACTTTAACGAAGAGTTGCCGTTAGACATGGTGTTAGGTGCATTGATTGCTGATTATGAGCGAATCAAATCCTACCCCGCTCAGGGCTTTCAAATTGAGATGCCCATCCCTGACGACGTTGACCATGCCTATCAAGAATTAAAGAGGCTCGGTTTCGAATAAAGCAAAAGATCGACTAAGAATAAAATAGAAGCTCGGCTTGGAATAAAACAAAAGCTCGGCTCAATAAACAAAAACGGTGACACTAGGTCACCGTTTTCTAATTTGAACGCTATTGGTTTTAGCAATGCCGACTTGTAGGCTGCTTATTTACCTAACGCTTCTTTATAATGTAAACGGCAAGCCGAAACATATTGGTCATTGCCACCAATAGCGACTTGGTCACCTTCAGCAATTGCCACACCGTGCTCATCTGTACGAATTACCATATTGGCCTTACGGCCACAGTGGCAAATTGTTTTAAGTTCTACTAATTTGTCAGCCCAAGACAACAAGTAGCGGCTACCTTCAAATAATTCACCCAAGAAGTCAGTGCGCAAACCGTAACAAAGTACAGGGATGTGCAGCTTATCAACCACTTCTGTTAGTTGGTAAACCTGCTCTTTCGATAAGAACTGACACTCATCGATCAATACACAATGACGCTTTTCTTCTTCGTTGAGTTTTTGAATTGCCTCAAACATATTGGTATCGTTTTTAAACAATTGAGCTTCAGATTGAAGACCAATTCGTGAACTCACTTTACCGATACCATAGCGATCATCTAATGCAGCCGTAAAGATCACTGGTGTCATACCACGTTCTTGGTAGTTGAATGAAGATTGAAGAAGCGTTGTTGATTTACCCGCGTTCATTGCCGAGTAATAAAAATACATCTGAGCCACAGAAATATTCCTGTTAATTAAAAGTTGAAGATAAAAAGGTGAAATTAGAGAATTTTTGCTAGAAAAAAGGGCTGAAAATCAGCCCTTTTTATAAGATTTACTTACGACGCCAAGTCGTACCTTCTGGACCATCTTCCAGAACAATACCTAGCTCGTTCAGCTTATCACGTGCAAGATCGGCATTTGCCCAATCCTTCGAAGCGCGAGAGTCATTACGTAGCTTAATTAGGCCTTCGATTTCAGCGACTTCGTCATCGTTACCTGCTGCATCGCCTTGCAAGAAAGCTTCTGGATCTTGGTGAAGAATACCGATGATGTCTGCCAGTTCACGCATCAACGCACCTAGTGCACTTGCTTTTTCTATGCTTTCAGTCTTGATACGGTTGATTTCACGAGCCATTTCAAACAGCACTGAATAAGCTTCAGGTGTGTTGAAATCATCGTTCATCGCTGTAGAGAAACGAGTCACATACTCTTCACCACCAGCAGGGGCTGCGGTAACGTCTAGACCACGAAGTGATGTATAGAGACGTTCAAGTGATGCACGAGCCTGATTTAGGTTATCTTCGCTGTAGTTTAGTTGACTACGGTAGTGACCAGACATTAGGAAGTAACGAACTGTCTCTGCATCGTAATGCTGAAGTACGTCACGGATAGTGAAGAAGTTACCCAGTGACTTAGACATTTTTTCTCTGTCTACCATCACCATGCCACTGTGCATCCAAGTATTCACATACTGGGTGCCATGTGCACAGCAAGATTGTGCGATTTCGTTCTCGTGGTGCGGGAACTGTAGATCCGAACCACCACCATGAATATCGAAGTGATTGCCAAGAATAGACGAGTTCATTGCTGAACATTCGATGTGCCAACCTGGACGACCTGGCCCCCATGGCGATTCCCACGTCGGCTCACCAGGCTTAGACATCTTCCAAAGAACAAAGTCTAACGGGCTACGTTTTGCAGAATCGATGTCAACACGGGCGCCAGCTTGAAGCTGGTCAAGATCTTGCTTAGAAAGCTTACCGTATTCGTCAAACTTCTTAACTTCGAACATCACGTCACCGTTGCTTGCAACGTAAGCAAAGCCACGTTGAATTAGCTTTTCTACTAACTCAATGATCTCTGTGATGAATTCAGTCGCACGAGGCTCGACATCTGGGCGTTTCATGTTCAATGCATCGAAGTCCGCGTGCATTTCACCGATCAGACGCTCAGTCAGAGAGTCACAAGACTCGCCGTTTTCATTAGCGCGCTTGATGATTTTGTCATCGATATCAGTGATATTACGAACGAAATTCAAATCGTAACCAAGGTAACGCAGGTAACGAGTTACCACGTCAAATGAAACGAACGTACGGCCATGACCAATATGACAGAGATCGTATATGGTTACCCCACAGACATACATACCGACTTTGCCAGCTGTAATTGGTTTGAATTCCTCTTTCTGTCTTGTGAGCGTGTTATATATCTTCAGCATGATCTCTATCTATTTTATGGATTAATCAAAAATAAGCTCACAGTATAACAAGTCACACCTTAATAGGTAATCCCCCAAAGCAGGAATTACCTCAAACATCCGAGTTAAGTTAATGATTTGGTGATTTGAAAGTCCGCCAACATGCGCTAGAATTCGAACTTCATATTAAAAAGACAGTAAGGTAACAATCATGATCATCCTTCACACAAATTTTGGTGACATCAAAGTTCAACTTAACGAAGAAAAAGCACCAGAAACAAGCGCAAACTTCCTACAGTATTGCCGTGACGGTTTTTACGACAACACGCTATTCCACCGTGTTATCGATGGTTTCATGGTTCAAGGCGGCGGCATGACTTCTGGCCTTAAAGAAAAAACAACTCGCGCGACTATCAAGAACGAAGCAAACAACGGCCTAGCGAACAAAGTGGGTACGCTAGCAATGGCTCGTACTATGGAACCGCATTCAGCGAGCTCTCAGTTCTTCATCAACGTTAACGACAACTCTTTCCTAAACTTCCGTAGCGAAAGCCTAGACGGTTGGGGCTACTGTGTATTCGCAGAAGTTGTTGAAGGCATGGACATCGTAAACAAGATCAAAGGTGTTAGCACTGGTTCTATGGGTATGCACCAAGACGTACCTCTAGAAGAAGTGAGCATCACTGGTACTACAATCGAAGCTTAATCACTTGCTTTCGGTTAGTATTAATAATTGATGAGCCGATAAAATCAGGATATAGGGAGCGAATCGCTCCCTTTTTTTAGACCTATGAAAACATATTTTATATCAGATCTACACCTTGCTCCGTCGCGACAAGACATCACAGACTGCTTCTTAACCTTCATGAAGAACGAGGCCGTAGAAGCGGATGCACTCTACGTGTTGGGTGATCTTTTCGAATTCTGGATTGGTGACGACGATACAAGCGAGTTCGCGAATTCAATTCGCCAAACGTTTATAGACTTAGTTAACACTGGCGTACCTTGTTATTTCACACAAGGCAATCGCGACTTTTTAGTTGGCAAAAAATTTGCGAAACAAACAGGCGTACAGCTTCTAGATGAAGTTTCTACTATCGATATCTACGGACAAAAAGCAGTGGTATTGCATGGTGATACTCTGTGTACCGAAGATATAAAGTACCTCGCCTTTCGTGAAAAAGTTCATCAGCCCTGGTTACAATGGGTCTTTAATAGAATTCCATTTTTTATCAAAAAGAAAATTGTCTCCAAGGTTCAGTCTGATATCAAAGATGATAAGCAGACAAAGTCACTCGACATCATGGATGTAACACAGCAAGAAGTCGAAAATGTGATGAAACAACACAACGTCGATTTGATGATCCACGGTCATACTCACCGTCCAGACATACACTCCTTCAGTGCTAACAATTGCACTAAAACCCGTATCGTATTGGGTGATTGGTATACCCAAGGATCAGTTCTGGTGTTCACTCCGCAAAGTTTTGAACTACAGAATCGCGAGTTTAGCAATCGCTTTTAGCATCACGCTTAAACTTTCACTTTTATTATTATCATCGGTCAGATTTTCTTCACTTGTATATGGTAATTTCTCCTGAATTAGCTATTATTTGTCTATCAAAAATAAACCGAACACAGTACCAAGTTGAAATATTCATACGTAGCGCGTCAACCAATACTCGATGCAGACAAGAAGACCATAGGTTACGAGTTGCTATTTAGGGATGGTCCTAAGAACACTTTCCCTGAAGTAGAGCCGGAGCTCGCTACTAGCCGTTTGCTTTCCGACCACTTCTTATCTACCCACTATAATACATTGGGCGATAAGCTTGGATTCGTTAATTTTCCATATGCAAGCTTGGTTAACCTAGTCCCGACTCTATTTCCGAAAGAGAGCTTAGTTGTCGAGGTACTGGAAGACTGTGAGCCAACAGACGAACTGCTAGAAGCCATCATCACAATTTATGATGCGGGTTACACGATCGCGTTAGATGATTTTGTGCCTAGCAAAGCATGGAAACGCTTCTTACCTTACGTATCAATTATCAAATTCGACATACGTTTGATCTCAATCGCTAAAGCTGCGATGTTCATGAACACTCTGAAAGACTTGAATATCGAGTTTCTAGCGGAGAAAGTAGAAACTCACGAAGAATACCAAGAAGCAATCCAAGCCGGGTTTAACTACTTTCAAGGCTACTTTTTCAGTAAGCCGGAGATGATCCAAACTCGCGCATTAAACCCTGCTTTTTTAACCATTGTTCAACTGTTGAAAGAGATTGCCAACGATCCTATCAACTTTGCCGAAGTAGAGCGTTTGATTACCCTTGATATGACTATGTCGTATAAGCTGCTCTCTTACGTAAACTCCGCTGGTGGCTCATCAACACCGATTCGTTCATTCCACCAAGCGCTTGTTTATCTTGGTGAACAAAAACTACGTAAGCTAGTGTCACTGGTTGCTATCGCATCCGCGAAAGAAGATAAACCAGACTCACTTTATGGTTTAGCCGTGATACGCGCGCGCCAATGTGAACTGTTGGTCGAGAAAATGAACGTTAAGGTTGAGCCCGGGCAAGCCTTTTTAACTGGCATGTTCTCGCTGCTCGACTCCCTATTCGATCTGCCGTTAGTAAAAGTACTGGACTCGGTGCCGATCGATGATGAGATTAAACAAGCCTTGATTCAACGTAAAGGCGTATTAGGTGCCATTTTGGCGATGGTCATAGCTTATGAACAAGCTCGCTGGGATGAAGCAACGCGCATTCGTAAACTACTCAAACTCAACGAAGCAGAGCTAGGTCAAGCTTATGACGAAGCAACTTCTTGGGCCCAAGACCTGCTGTCTCCTACTTTGAAATAGTTCACGTCACACAGCAACTTCAATCGAAACTCAGCTTTGGTGAGCAGTCGTTTCTTGATAAACTCCAACACATTCATTTATGGCCTCTTACAGAGGCCATTTTTACAGGATTTGACCATGTCTTTATGCCCATGCGGTAGCAAAAATTCTTACCAACAGTGCTGTGAATCAGCGCACCTTCACCACAGTGCTGTTGAAACGCCTGAACAGTTGATGCGCTCTCGTTATTCAGCGCACGTGTTGGGTTTGGTTGACTATGTTGTTGCGACTTACCACCCTAGCTGCAACGCAGAAGCGCAAAGAGAAGGTATTGCCGAATCTATCAACAGTGATTGGGCAGGACTAGAAGTCATCGATACTACGGTAGGCTCGCACCAAGACGAAGGCTTTGTTGAGTTTAAAGCTTACTTCAATGAAGAAGGCGCACAATACTGCATGCAAGAACGCTCTCGCTTTATACGTGAAGACGGCCTTTGGTACTACATTGATGGTACCTTCCCAGAGCAGGAACAAACTACACAACCAGAAATTGACCCACGCTTAAATCAAACCGTTGAGAGCTTTAAAATCGGCCGTAATGATCCGTGTATTTGTGGCAGTGGTAAGAAATACAAGAAGTGCTGCGGGTAACTCGTTCGACTAAGAAGTCAGATTAAGATCAGAGATTCCTGATGTCGCTTAGGCTCCTCGGAAGGACGTAAAGTCAGAGGTTAGAAAAGTGACGTAGAGCTTAAAAAGCTTGAAAGCTTGAAATCTTGAAATCTTGAAATCTTGAAATCTTGAAATCTTGAAATCTTGAAAATTAAACAATTAAAAAGCCCCGTAAACATGTTTGTTTGCGGGGCTTTTTTCTGTCTTTTACGCGGTTCTATTAATTTAAAGAGAGCTTACTTATGGCGCTCTTTTAATTTGTTCACCACATCGTTCATCGATAAGCCTTGGTCTTGAAGAAGAACCATCAAGTGGTAAATCAAATCTGCTGATTCACACACTAATTCCGCCTTATCGCCCGACGTCGCCGCAAGCGCGACTTCAACGCCTTCTTCGCCCACTTTTTGCGAAATACGCTTGGTGCCACGGGCATATAGACTGGCAGTATAAGAAGATTCAGGATCGGTGTCCTTGCGGGCAGCCAATAGCTGCTCAAGCTGATGAAGCCACACCATCTGAGACTCTTCTTGCTTGTCTCCATCCCAACACGTTGTTGTACCTGTGTGGCATGTTGGGCCAATGGGATTAACCTTAACCAGTAAGGTGTCGCTGTCACAGTCCAAAGCGATGTTGTGCAGTTGCAATACGTTGCCTGACGTTTCACCTTTCATCCAAAGTCGCTCTTTGGTGCGAGAGAAAAACGTCACATTGCCAGTTTCACCTGTTTTCTCAAGTGCTGCTGGGTTCATGTATCCCATCATTAGCACTTGGCTTGACTGGTAATCTTGAACAATCGCTGGCACTAAGCCATCGACTTTTTCCCAATTAATACGCTCTGACAATGCGCCTACTTCTGTTTTTGATAAGCTTGCGGTTTCAAAACTCATAGTCGCACCTCTACATCTTGTTGTTTTAAATACTGTTTAAGTTCACCAATATTGATGACTTGCTTGTGGAATACCGAAGCTGCTAGCGCTCCGTCCACGTTGGTTTTTTTATAGGCTTCAGCAAAGTGCTCCATTGCACCTGCGCCACCAGAAGCAATCAAGGGTACATTGCACACTTCACGTACCATGTTTAACTGTTCGATATCATAGCCGTTACGAACACCATCTTGGTTCATCATGTTTAACACGATCTCACCGGCGCCACGCTTCTGTACTTCCTGCACCCAATCTTTGGTTTCCCACTTGGTCGCTTTAGTACGCGCTTCATCGCCAGTGAATTGGTAAACCTGATATTTACCGGTTTCTTTATCGAAGTATGAATCGATGCCGACAACGATACACTGCACGCCGAACTTATCAGCAAGGTCAGTGATCAATTGTGGATTAGCCAGTGCCGGTGAATTGATTGATACTTTATCCGCACCAAACTCAAGAATGCGCGCTGCATCTTCTGCTGATTTAATACCACCAGCTACACAGAAAGGGATATCAATTACTTCTGCTACGCGTTTTACCCAGCTCTTATCAACCACACGACCATCGCTTGATGCGGTGATGTCATAAAATACCAGTTCATCGGCGCCCTCTTCCGCATAACGTTGTGCTAACGGAACGATATCACCAATAATTTCGTGGTTACGAAACTGAACGCCCTTAACCACCTGTCCATCACGGACATCCAAACAAGGGATTATTCGCTTTGCCAACATGCAAATGCCTCCTCTGCGGTAAACTTGCCATCAAGTAGCGCACGACCCACAATCACACCAGCAACACCGCTGCCTTTAAGCGCTTCGATATCAGCTAGGCTACCAATGCCGCCCGATGATTGGAATTGCACTTGTGGGTACTGCTTACAAAGATCAACATAGAGCTCTACGTTTGATCCTTCTAGCGTGCCATCACGTGAAATATCGGTACACAGAACGTGTTTAAGACCAACCGTGAGGTAGTCTTCAATCAGCGCTTCAATAGTCACGCCTGAATCTTCTTGCCAACCTGAAATCGCCACTTTACGTGTGCCGCTTTCATCGATGTTAATATCCAGAGCCAGCACTATTTTTTCAGCGCCGTACTTCTCCATCCAACCTTTCACCAACTCAGGTTGCTTAACAGCTGTAGAACCAACTACAACGCGTTGTGCGCCAGCTTCTAGCAGATCAACAACATCTTGCTCGCTACGCACGCCACCACCAATCTGGATGTTTGCAGGCGTGCTAGCCAGTAGCTTAGCAATCAAGTCTAACTGACGAGCCGTTGTGTCTTTTGCACCCGTTAAGTCAACAAGGTGAAGCCAACCTGCGCCAGCTTGGTGGTACAAGTTAAACTGCTCTGCTGGGTCTACTTTGTATTCTGTTACTTGCCCGTAGTCTCCTTGGAATAAGCGAACTACTTGGCCTTCAATTAAATCTAACGCGGGAATAATCATTTACATTCCTTATATAGCAACATTAGCCGCTGCCTAATCCTTATTACAATTCCAAGAAGTTCTGAATCAGCTTAGAACCAGCTTTCGAAGATCGCTCTGGGTGGAACTGAACACCATAATAATTGCCACTTTGAAGCGCTGCTGTGAATGGCTTACCGTAATCACATTGTGCGATGGTGTAGTCACCCACGGGCATTGCGAAGCTGTGAACAAAGTAGAAGTATTCGCCTTCTTCAATGTCTTTAAATAGAGGGTGGTTAGGTGTTGCCGTGACGGTGTTCCAACCCATGTGTGGTAACGGCAAGTCGCCCGTTTCAAGTAAACGAACTTCACCATCACACAAACCTAGGCATTCAACTAACTCGTCAGCCTTTTGGCCTTTCTCTTGAGACAGTTTGCCTAATAGCTGCATACCTAAACAGATACCTAGCAGAGGCTTCTCTACTTGCTTCACAAGGGCAACAAGGTCACGTTCTTGCAGGTTCTTCATTGCCTCACTTGCTGTACCTACACCGGGTAGGAATAGCTTATCGGCAGCAAGAACAACTTCTGGTTCTTTTGAAATTTCAACTGCGTAGCCTAGACGTTCAATCGCAAACTTCACCGAGGAAACATTGGCACAACCAGTATCAATAATAACGACTTTTTGATCTTTCATTGTTTTTCCTTGCTAACGTTAGCCTTACAGAACGCCTTTGCTGCTTGGTAACTCGTTACCTTCAACTTTGATTGCTTGGCGAAGAGTACGGCCAAACGCTTTGAATAGGCTCTCAATGATGTGGTGATCATTATTACCGTCAGAAGAAAGGTGTAGCGTACAAGCCAATGTATCGGTTAGAGAACGGAAGAAGTGAACCACCATCTCTGTTGAAAGATCACCCACTTGCTCGCGGCTGAATTTAGCATCGAACTTCAGGTATGGACGGCCAGAAAGGTCTAGCGCACACTGAGCCAAACACTCATCCATTGGCAGGCTGAAACCAAAGCGGCCAATACCACGTTTGTCGCCTAATGCATCTTTCAATGCTTGGCCTAAAGCAAGAGCGGTATCTTCTACTGTGTGGTGATCATCAATGTGTAGATCGCCCTTCACAGTCAGGTTCATTTGGAAACCGCCATGTGTCGCAATTTGATCAAGCATGTGATCGAAGAAGCCCATGCCTGTGTCGATCTTATTACCACCGGTTTCATCAAGGTTTACTGCCACCTTGATATCCGTTTCTTTAGTGGTACGAACCACTTCAGCAATGCGCGCATTAACCGTCAGATCTTTAACGATTTGTGGCCAGTTAAGCGTGCCTTCAGTTTGCGCATCTGGTCCGTATTGGATACCACGAATTGCCATGTTCTCAGCAAGTTGAAGATCCGTCATTCGATCGCCAATCACGACTGACTTTTGGAAGTCAACTTTACCGCCCTGTAGGTATTCTTTAACCATACCCAGCTTAGGCTTGCGGCAAGAGCAGTTGTCTTCATCAAAGTGAGGGCAGATTAGAACATCATCAAACTTAACGCCCTGAGACTCAAAGAACTCCATCATCATATTGTGTGGAGCATCGAACTCTTCTTGCGGGTAGCTATCTGTGCCTAGACCATCTTGGTTAGTCACCATCACTAAGCGATAACCTGCATCTTGCAGTGCAAGTAGGCTAGGGATCACTAACGGTTCGAATTTTAGTTTGTCTAAACGGTCTACTTGAAAGTCAACTGGCGGCTCAACAATTAAGGTGCCGTCACGGTCTATAAAAAGTATTTTCTGTTGTTTACTCACTTGAACTTCCTTTTAATTTTAAATCTGCTGGCCTAGCTAAAATCAACGCTAACCCAAAATATTGGTTTCACTTGCCAGCCTGCAATTAATCCACTAAAACTGGCAAATGTTATTACTGGTAAGCCTTTCGTTACTGATAAAAGTTACGAATGAATCCAAGTGTCTTTTCGCACTCTTCGCGATTACCAATACTAATACGAACACAGTCTTCAATTGGTGAATTACGCAAAATGATGCCCGTATCCCAAGCCGCTTTAAATAACTCATCGCCGTTCGGGAATTTAACCAGTAGGTAGTTACCCCAACCATCAAATACCGTCACTTGAGGCATGCCTAATAGACCTGCTTGTAAATACGCTCGGTTAGCACTTAAATCCAGAACTTGGAACTTAGCACGCGCTAGTCCTTGCTCTGAAAGTGCTTGAACGGCAATGTCAGCAACAGGGATTGGCACTGGATAAGGAGCAATCACCTTTAACAATACATCGATAAGCTCTTTGTTCGCTAGCGTAAAGCCACAACGTAAACCCGCCAAAGCAAATGCTTTCGAGAGAGTTCGAAGAATCGCTAGATTCGGATACTGAGCAAGCAAATCCACCGTTGATGCTTCAGGGCAGAAATCGATATACGCTTCATCCATCACCACAATCGCTTTGTCTTGTGTCATTTCAAGCAGTTTAACGATGTCTTTACGGTTAACTAAGTTACCGGTTGGGTTATTTGGACTACAAACAAACACCACTTTTACGTTGTCAAGTTGAGCTTCAATAGCAGGAAGATCCAATTGCCATTCAGAAGTCAGAGGCACCACTTTACGCTCAACACCAATCGTCTCTGCACTGATTGCGTACATACCGTAAGTGGGTGGGCAGTAAAGAATAGCGTCTTCGTTCGGCTCACAGAAAGCACGAATCAGTAGTTCAATGCCTTCGTCAGCACCACGAGTAGTCAACGTTTGCTCTGGTGCAACACCCGCATATTGAGCGTAAGCATCGATTAGCTCTTTAGGCTGACACTCGCTGTAGCGATTAAGTCGAGTCAGATTTAAGGTGTACTCGTTATCAAACGGAGATTCGTTGGCGTTCAACCATACATCTCCGCTGCCACCAATGCGTCTTGCAGACAAGTAAGGTGTTAGAGCCTGAACTTGTTTTCTTGCTAACTTTTCCATGCCCTACCCTTATTTCGCTTTATTTAGCTGTTCAAATCGATTTAATTTTTCAACTCGGATGGTCACCGCACGTTTGTGTGCGTCCAAACCTTCGGCTTCCGCCATTGTGACTACCGTTGGCGCTAGGCCTTGTAAGCCATCAGCTGTTAACTCTTGTACCGTCATACGCTTAGAGAAATCCGCCAAACCTAGGCTTGAATAAGTCTTGGTATAGCCGTAAGTCGGAAGAACGTGGTTTGTGCCTGATGCGTAGTCACCTGCAGATTCTGGAGACCAGTCACCCAAGAAGATTGAACCAGCATTGTCTAGTAACGGCAGTAATTCTCGTGGACTCTTGGTCTGAACAATCAAGTGCTCAGGACCATAGAAATTCGAAATCGCAATCGCTTGAGTGATCGATTCAGCAATGATGATTAGACTTGAAGCCAATGCTTGCTGAGCGATGTTCGCACGAGACAGCTCTTTCAATTGCTTCTGAACCGCATCGGTTACTTGGTCGGCAATAACTGGTGATGGTGTTACTAATACAACCTGTGAATCTGGCCCGTGTTCAGCTTGGCTCAGTAGATCAGCAGCAATGAAGTCAGCATCCGCAGTTTCGTCTGCAATCACTAACACTTCAGACGGGCCAGCAGGCATATCAATCGCAGCGCCACGGAAGTCGTTACTTACTTGGCGTTTAGCTTCCGTTACGTAAGCGTTACCTGGGCCGAAGATCTTATCAACCTTAGCCACGCTCTCGGTCCCGTAAGCCATGGCAGCAACGGCTTGACCACCACCAACATTGTAAACCTCATCGATTTTACAAAGATTAGCGACATACAAGATTTCATCAGCAATTGGCGGAGGTGAGCAAAGCACAACCTTACGGCAACCCGCAATTTGAGCAGGTACACCTAACATAAGAACCGTTGACGGAAGTGGCGCGCTGCCACCCGGAATATAAAGTCCAACAGTATTAATCGCGCGCGTCACCTGCTCACACATAACACCAGGCTGTGTTTCAACCTTAATTGGCTGTGGCTTTTGAGCTTCGTGAAACTTAGCAATGTTGCTGTAAGCTTGCTCCAACGCTTGCTTCATCTCTGGTGTTAGACGAGCACATGCCTCTTCGATCTCACCTGAACTAACTCGGATAGATTCTGGAGTCACGCCATCGAACTTTTCAGTCAGTTCCTTAAGTGCGGCATCGCCTTCATTTCGTACTTTTGCAATAACATCAGAAACAGTCGCTGTGATGTTTGCACCTTCAGTAATAGCTGGACGCTCTAATACCGAGTCTTGCTGTGATTCACTTAAAGATTGCCAAACAACGGTTCTCATCGTCACTACCCCATCATTTTTTCGATTGGTAATACTAGAATCGAGCTTGCACCCAACTCTTTCAGCTGTTCCATAGTTTCCCAGAACAAGTTCTCTGTACTTACGAGGTGAACTGCAACTTTGTCTTTGTCTGTTGATAGAGGAAGAACCGTAGGATCTTCAGCCCCAGGCAGTAGTGCTTTGATTTGCTCGAGCTGAGACGTTGGTGCGTGAAGCATGATGTACTTCGACTCTTTCGCTTGTTGAACACCCTGCATACGAGTCAGTAGTTTTTCAATCAATGCCGTTTTGTCTGCATCAAAATCACCAACACGTTGAATCAGTGTTGCTTTAGATTGGAAGATAGCCTCGGCTTCCTTTAGACCGTTTGCTTCTAGCGTTGCACCTGTAGAAACTAAATCTGCGATAGCGTCTGCTAGACCTGCGCGAGGGGCAACTTCAACTGAGCCAGTTAGCATACAAGCGCTGAATTCAACACCCTGCTCGTCCATGTAGGCTTTTAGTAGTTGTGGGTAAGTAGTCGCAATACGTTTGCCCGCTAGATCTTGTGGGCCGTTGTATTCTTCATCTTTGTTGATAGCGATAGAAAGGCGGCAACCACCAAAGTCTAAGCGACGTAGTGTACGAAACTCTGAAGGCTCCTTTAGAGCGACACGGTCTAGGCGAACTTCTTCTAGTTCATTCTCACCGATAAAACCAAGGTCAACCACACCATCCATGATAAGACCTGGGATGTCGTCATCACGAACGAGTAACAAGTCGATTGGCATATTTAGTGAATGAACAACTAAGCGCTCACCCATGATGTTAAATTTCACACCACATTTTTTAAGTAGGTCTTGGCACTCTTTACTTAAGCGACCTTTCTTTTGAATTGCGATTCTTAGGCGTTGTGTCTGCATTGCTATATCCCTGTGCAAATATTTGAATTTATTGATTATTTAAAGTGCTAAAACTAAAAAACCCTCGGAAGACTTTGTCGTCCCGAGGGTTTAAATCTAAATTCTTTGACTTAACCTCCGGGAGAATTCTTGCTCCCGGGTATACGTAAATCTCCCCGAAAGACTAGATAGGGTGATGATGGTGATGAATGTTCATTACTAATTTACGCATACTTATCAGCTCTTAGGTTGTTTGCTGTCTTGTCTCCACACTAACTAAGCTGACACCCTTTTTCAACCATTTATTCGAACTTTTTTCACGAAATTTAAAATTAAATTAACGAGCACAAAAAAAGGGAGGCAAACGCCTCCCTTCTCATTATTCAATCAAATGATGATTAGCTTTTACACGTTGCTATCTTGCAACGAGAGAAATAAGCCAATGCAAAACATACCGCAACAAACGTTAGAGACGCTGCGCCAAATGCAATGCCAGTTGATGATGTCATTCCTAGGGTGATAAAACCAATACACGATACGAACGCCACAGACAGCGCATAAGGGAGCTGAGTCGATACGTGGTCAATGTGGTTACAACGCGCACCTGTAGAAGACAGAATCGTTGTATCCGAGATTGGAGAACAGTGATCACCAAATACAGAACCCGCAAGAACCGCACTTAGCATAGGAAGAATTAGCGCGATGTCAGAGGCAGCAGCCATGTCGCCCGCAATCGGTAACATGATACCGAACGTACCCCAAGATGTACCTGTCGAGAACGCCATTAGGCCAGCAAGAAGGAACAAGATAACCGGTAGCCAGTGGTAATCGATGTTACCTGTTGCTAGAGAGGATAGGTACGAACCTGTTTTCATGTCGCCAATAACAGAACCAATCGTCCATGCAAATACAAGGATAAGGATAGCGCCAAACATTGAGCTTGCACCAATCCACATTGTTCTTGTGATATCAGCCATAGGCAGTTTCTGTTTGAATACCGTTGCTAGCGCAACGAGTAAACCAATAACACCACCGTAAACCAGAGACTTACCTACATCTGTATTTTCAAATGCACCAAGTAAGTTGAATGCTTGACCATCAGCAGTAAGCGCTTGGCCACCGGTGTAAAGCATTGCTGCAACCGTCGCGACGATTAACGCTACGATTGGCATAACGAGATCAGAAACAGAACCGTTTTCGCTCTCTTGAATATCTAGCTCTTCGTTTAGATCGTGCGCTTGCTTTTGATCATTATCACCTTCAAAACCACGGCCTTGAGAGGCTTCAATCTCATGCTCGCGCATTTTGCCAACATCTAAACCAAACCACGCAACAGCAAACACCATTAATAGTGCGAACACAGCGTAGAAGTTCATTGGGATAAGGCGAACGTAAGCACCCAGTGCAGAATACTCTGTCACACCGTGTGTCACTAAGATGCCACCAATGATAGTGATGATGTAAGCACCCCAGCTAGAAGCCGGCATGATCACACACATAGGAGCAGCAGTTGAATCTAGGATATAAGCTAGCTTAGCGCGAGATACGTAGAAGCGGTCAGTTACAGGGCGAGAGATGGCACCTACCGCTAAGCTGTTGAAGTAATCATCAACAAAGATGAATACGCCTAAGAAGGCAGCAAGTAGTTTTGAACCACGTTTGCTCTTAACACGAGACTGTGCCCACTCAGCGAATGCGCGAGTACCGCCAGACAGTGTTAATAATGCCGTTGTCATTCCAAGGATAATTAGGAAAGCAACGATGCTCATGTTCCAAGTGTTAATACCACCATCTTCGATGAAAACACCAGAGACTTTAGTAAAGACGTAACTAGCTGCGTTACCTACTGAGTAGTCAGCAAGTAGAATCGCACCCATGACGATACCGACACCCAAGGAAACTAATACACGACGGGTAACAATAGCAAGAGTCAAGGCAACCAAGGGAGGAAGCAGCGATAAAGGCGATGTTGCAAAATCTATTAAATTCATGATCTTCAAAAACCAGTTTTTTATTTGGCTAGAGATCTACTGCAGATAAACTTGATACGGCTTATCAAGCTCATGTTGAACTAAGCGAAAGGGAAGTGAACACTTCACCCAACCCTACAGTAGCGCTCCATAGTTTAAAATTAAGACTATGGCAGTGTTGTACCTATTGAGCACAACCCCAGCAAATTGCTTAGATATACAATTTACTTCGGCAATTACACCTTTCATTCCCGTTCATTGGCATCACCCCAACGAAAACTACTCTTTATAATTGCACCTCTACGTGCGGTAACATTATTAACCGTGTAAACCAGAGTTTAACAACAGATTAACCAAAGCACCGCATCAGGTAGCCGCAATTGTACCCATCAAGAGCAACAATGCAACATATCATTCCGAGAAAAATAAGCTTTTTGTTAATGAAGTAATCAATAGAAGAATAGTCAACTTTTACGGATTACTCCACTTAACACATATCAGATATCACCTGTTTTTTTTAAGATATTCTTAATAGTTATTATAAGTTCATTAGAAGTCTATCTTTTCATCTTAAAACACTCGTCTCATTTTCTTATTTAAATAACTAATAGAAGAAATACTATTTGTTTTATTCTTAGGCTCTGTTTATTATTAGGAGGATTATTTAGTTTACCTTGATGGGAAATATCATGTCTGAATTAACAAAAACTCTATTAAATATCCGTAGCCTTCGTGCGTTCTCACGTGAATTAACTCTTGAGCAACTTGAAGAAGCGCTAGACAAGCTGACTATTGTTGTACAAGAACGTCAAGAGTCTGAAGCTGAAGAACGCGCAGCAAAAGCAGAGCAAGAAGCTAAACTTTCTGCTATCGCAGAACAAATTGCAAAAGACGGAATCGATGTTGCCGATCTTATTGCTGCACTTTCTGGTGAAGCAAAATCTAAAACAACAAAATCTAAACGTGCTCCTCGCCCTGCGAAATACAAATACGTAGACGCGAATGGCGACGAGAAAACTTGGACAGGTCAAGGCCGTACGCCTTCAGCTATCCAAGAACAACTAGATGCTGGTAAATCTCTAGAAGAGTTTGCTCTTTAAGGCATCGAGTTTGCTAAGTGAATAATCAATAACCCACTAAGCAATAGAATTAATATTTAAGTCGACTAAAGTATTATTTACGGCTTCAATATATTCAGAAACAAAAAAGGCTCCTTTCGGAGCCTTTTTTATATTTCACTATTAGAAATATAAATCAAAAAAATGCCTTATCTTTCCCAGTACGCTTCTTCTAGACTATCTTCTCTTTCAGGAAGGCCTCGAGATAATCGTGGCGAGTGCTGAACTAATACTTCATAACTTGCGCGGTTTGAATATTTACAAACTTGTGAGAAAGAAGAATACGTCAAGAATGAATGCTGATGCTTACTTGAGTTAGGCACATTTTCTTTATGGTACTTATTAGCGGCCATATCATGTAATAGAGCAGACAACGCAGCATCACCGGCACCATTAGTATTCTTAATCTTTTCTGGGCCGCCCATGTAAGGTGCGATATGCGAATAGATTTTCGTTGGATTTTCACATAAATCTTTATGTGCGGGACGACTAAACTCATAACGGTTAAATTCAGCAATCGAGCCTGGTAACAACGGTAATGATGTTTCACGCTTCACTGCATCTTCTGTGTAACCCGCCATAAACAAGCCCACAGGGCCTGCTGTACATAGAACTAAGTCTACCCAATCTAGTGCTTTGTCTGAAGCAGCTAGAGGATCGCTTTCACCAGTTAATGCTTCAGCCTCGTCTTCGTTCATTGCAACAACGGTTACATGTTGTTCAAGGAAATCTTTCCAAAACTCTGGATCATCTTGAATAACGAATTTAGTACCAAGCGTTAAAACAACAGGTACATCGTATTTCTTCGCGTACTCAATAGCTTTCATTGTTGCTTCAGGCATAGGGTCACCTGGTTTACAACGAACTAAATACGCCGTTAATACTAAAGCAGAAGCACTTTTGAAAATTTTCTCAGGGATGCTTTCTGGTTTTAATTGGTTCATTTGTCCTTCGCTAATTGCGAAAGTACGTTCACCATCTTCTGTAATTAATGCAAAGCAGCGACCAATTGCGCCATCTACCCCTTGTAAATGGTTCAGATCCATTCTGCTTGATGTATTACATAAATAGCGGTAACCGTAGCTACCAATTTTAATATCTTGGCTCATTACACCTAACAGTGTTGAACGGTCATCCGCCAATACTGAGTAATTGTGTAATGTGTTACCGATCGTGCCACCTGCGTATTCATTAGTGATCAGGCACTGTTCTTTTAATTCTTGATACAAAGATTCAGCAGCTTCATCACCAATAACCAAAGAGTGTCCCTTACTTAAGCCATATTTCTCGATTAGCTCAGAACTCACCTTTGCTTCAATATCCACCAAAGTTTGGTCAATACCGATAATATGGGTACGTGACATTCTTTTGCTCGTTTGAGCTTGGCTTACTAAAGGGTCACGAGCGTGAACCGGAAAATAGTGCTTTGATTTACGTTGTCCAGGGAATTTCATAGGGCTAGTCTAAGTCAAGGGGAAATAGGTGGCGGATTCTACCGCGCTATATTTAACGCGGCAATCTTTCAAACTATAGCAAACGTTTGCTAGGCTATTTTTTTATTCGCCTTCCATAAAGCTAAGATCAGGCAGCATGCCCAAATGCTCGGCGTAACGTTTCTGATTAAACTCTGCGCCGTTTTTCATTACATCAAATACTTCAATTGCCAGTGCACATGCCATCGCTGCAATTGCCTCTTCACGAGGTGTACCTGTCATCATTAAACGCATTAGCGTCTCTTTAACTTTTACTGGTTGTCCATCTTCAAGTTGGTTCTCGATAATCTCGATCAACTGTTCTTCTTGCATAAACTCATTTTGTTCAGACATTTTTTATCTCAGCTCTTGGATTTTGAGCGACTATGCCACATATAGATCTGACATCCTAGCGAGTCTCCTCGCGTTCATGCGATTCTCTAACGAAGTCAGCGCATTATTTGTGCAAATGAAACTGTGATTCCGGTCTCGGATCTGTCACGGTGTTTCTCTTTCTGTTAGAATCTGCGACCAAGTAATAGTAACGGTGTTTAGACATGTCAGATATCAGCTCTGGAAACAGCGAAAAGAAAGTAATTGTCGGTATGTCCGGCGGTGTAGATTCGTCAGTATCGGCGTATCTTCTTCAGCAACAAGGCTATCAGGTAGAAGGCCTTTTCATGAAAAACTGGGAAGAAGACGATAACGAAGAATACTGCACGGCAGCTGAAGACCTTGCTGATGCTCAAGCGGTATGTGACAAGTTAGGTATCCACCTTCACACTATCAACTTTGCAGCAGAGTACTGGGATAATGTATTCGAGTACTTTCTGGAAGAATACAAAGCGGGTCGTACACCGAACCCAGATATCCTTTGTAACAAAGAAATCAAATTCAAAGCATTCTTAGAGTTTGCGGATGAAGTATTAGACGCAGACTACATCGCGATGGGTCACTATGTTCGTCGTACTTTCCCAACACAAGAAGAGCTAGACGCTGGTGCGAAGCCAGAAATGCTACGCGGCCTAGACGGCAATAAAGACCAAAGTTATTTCCTTTATACGCTAAGCTCAGATCAAGTGGCACGCAGCCTATTCCCTGTGGGTGAATTAGAGAAGCCAGAAGTACGACGTATTGCTGAAGAGCAAGACTTGATCACTGCGAAAAAGAAAGATTCAACAGGCATCTGCTTTATTGGTGAGCGCAAGTTCACTGAGTTCTTAGGCAAATACCTACCCGCTCAACCGGGAAACATCGAGACACCAGAAGGCCAAGTTATTGGGCAACACCAAGGCTTGATGTACCACACACTAGGCCAACGTAAAGGCCTGCATATCGGTGGCACCAAAGGTGGCGGCGGTAATGAAGAACCATGGTTTGTTGGTGAAAAAGATCTTAAACGTAATGTTCTGATCGCGGTACAAGGTAAAGACCACCCTCTTTTAAAATCAGAAGGTTTGATCGCTTCTCAGCTTCATTGGGTTAATCGCACACCAATTACTGAAGTTATGACGTGCACGGTAAAAACACGTTACCGTCAGACCGATATTCCTTGTACAATCATCCCAATTGATGATGAGAACATTAAGGTTATTTTTGACGAACCACAAATTGCGGTGACCCCAGGTCAATCAGCAGTGTTCTACCTAGACAACGTATGTCTTGGTGGTGGTATCATTGAAAAGCGCATCTAACCAATAATCGAACGACAAACAATAGAAGACAACTAGGAGTTACTACGTGGCTAATACACTTTATGACCGTACTATTGCTTTCGCTGGAATTTGCCAAGCTGTGGCTTTGGTTCAACAAGTAGCGAAAGACGGCCATTGTGATAAAGATGCCTTCGAAGCTTCACTCAGTGCCATTTTAAATACCAATCCAGCGAACACCGTGGGTGTCTTTGGACGTGAAGCGAACCTAAAGCTTGGCCTTGAGTGCTTAGTAAAAGGTATCGATAGTACTCCCGCTGGTAGCGATATTACTCGCTACATCATCAGCTTGATGGCACTTGAGCGTAAGCTATCTTCTCGTAACGACTCTATGTCTCAGCTTGGCGATCGTATTCAAACTGCAGAACGTCAAACTGAACACTTTGATCTGTTTGGCGAGCAAATGATCAGCAACCTAGCCAGTATCTACCTTGATGTTGTGAGCCCTATCGGCCCGCGTATTCAGGTTTCTGGTACGCCAGCTGTACTTCAACAGACGTCGAGCCAGCATAAGGTTCGTGCCCTGCTGTTATCAGGAATTCGAAGCGCTGTGTTATGGCGTCAAGTTGGCGGTAAACGTCGCCACCTTATCTTCGGTCGCAAGAAGATGATCGAGCAGGCTCAAATCCTGCTAGCTCGCATGTGATTTATTAGCTCGCGCCTCGTCGCGAGCTTGTTTTTTGTACCAACACAACTCTCACGCAAACGATTGCGCAATATGCGTGACAATTGAGATTGTTACTGGTATAAACCTCTCAAAATTTAGAAAATTCAATTCAGGAGAACACCATGGAACTGTCAGCATTGACTGCTGTTTCACCAGTAGACGGCCGTTACGGAAGCAAGACTGTTGCATTACGCAGCATCTTTAGTGAGTTTGGCCTACTAAAGTACCGCTCTATCGTTGAAGTTCGTTGGTTACAAAAGCTTGCAGCTACAGATGCAATCAAAGAAGTACCAGCGTTCAGTGCAGAAGCTAACCAGTTTCTTGATGAACTAGCTGCTAACTTCAGTGAAGAAGATGCTCTACGTATCAAAGAGATCGAGCGCACGACTAACCACGACGTTAAAGCGGTTGAGTACTTCTTGAAAGAGAAAGTTGCTGGCGTTCCTGAACTTCACGCTGTAAACGAATTTATTCACTTTGCATGTACTTCTGAAGACATCAACAACACATCTCACGCGCTTATGCTTAAAGAAGCTCGTGACACAGTGATTCTTCCAGAAATCCGTAACGTAATTGATGCTATCAAAGCGCTTGCGAACGAGTACCGTGACATTCCATTACTGTCTCGTACACACGGTCAGCCTGCTTCTCCTTCTACTATGGGTAAAGAGATGGCTAACGTTGCGTACCGTATGGAACGTCAATACAAGCAAATCGAAAACGTTGAGATCCTAGCGAAAATCAACGGTGCTGTAGGTAACTACAACGCACACCTTTCTGCATACCCAGAAGTTGAATGGCACCAGTTCAGCGAAGAGTTCATCACTGAATCTCTTGGCGTAACTTGGAACCCGTACACAACTCAAATCGAACCTCACGATTACATCGCTGAGCTTTTTGATGCAGTTGCACGTTTCAACACTATCCTTCTAGACTTCGACCGTGACGTTTGGGGCTACATCGCTCTTGGTCACTTCAAGCAGAAGACTATTGCTGGCGAAATCGGTTCTTCTACAATGCCGCATAAAGTTAACCCAATTGACTTCGAAAACTCTGAAGGCAACCTTGGTCTAGCAAACGCAGTATTCAGCCACCTTGCACAAAAGCTTCCAGTTTCTCGCTGGCAGCGTGACCTTACTGACTCTACGGTTCTTCGTAACCTAGGTGTTGGTGTTGGCTACGCTATCATTGCATACACTTCAACTCTGAAAGGTATTAGCAAGCTAGAAGTTAACCGTGAAGCGCTACTTGCTGAACTAGACAAGAACTGGGAAGTACTAGCAGAACCAGTACAAACAGTAATGCGCCGTTACGGCATCGAGAAGCCATACGAGAAGCTAAAAGAGCTAACTCGTGGTAAACGTGTAGATGGCGAAGGCATGCGTGCATTCATCGACGGCCTTGAAATCCCTGCAGACGAGAAAGTTCGTCTGAAAGAGATGACTCCAGCGAACTACATCGGTCAAGCAATCGAGCTAACTGACAAGCTGTAAGATTCGAATTTCGAATCACAGAATAGACTAAGGCTTCCCATGTGGAAGCCTTTTTGTTGAGCGGAAGAAAGTGTGCTTAGTACGCGCTGTCATCAAAAGAACACTAAGCACTCCCTACTTATTACCCTACACATGTCAGTCCGTGCGATATCAACCAATAAATATCGCAACGCTTCATCACTAGTAACCCTCTATCACCAGACACATATCCCTCGGAGACTTACTGTCTTGAACACCAAGATCAAAAAAGGCCTCCCGAAGGAAGCCTTTCAAAGGTCTCTTGTCGACTAGCGACTGAGAATTACGTAGCGATTACATGTTACGTAGAGATGCAATACGCTTGTCTAGTGGTGGGTGGCTCATCAGAAGCTCAGTAAGCGATTTCTTGCCGTTGATACCAAATGCCATCATAGAACCTTCTAGTTGTGGCTCATGGCTCACCTTTAGACGTTCTAGCGCTGCTATCATCTTCTCTTTACCTACTAAGTGCGCAGCACCTGCATCGGCATGGAATTCACGATGACGGCTGTACCACATCGTAATGAAGCTTGCTAAGAAACCAAATACCAATTCCAACACCATAGACACACCAAAGTACACCATCATGTTGCTGCCACCCTCTTCTTCGTTGTCATTCGACGCAACAATGTTGGCGATGAAACGAGATAGGAAGATAACGAACGTGTTCACCACGCCCTGCATTAGCGTCATGGTCACCATATCACCGTTCGCGATGTGACTCACTTCATGCGCTAACACCGCTTCAGCTTCATCACGCGTCATGTTGTGTAACAGACCCGTAGAGACTGCTACTAATGAATCATTACGCTTAGCGCCCGTCGCAAACGCGTTGATGTCTGGCGAATCGTAAATCGCCACTGTTGGCATACCAATACCAACTTGTTGAGACTGACGGCTTACTGTCTCCATCAACCAATGTTCGGTTTCGTTACGTGGACTTTCAATGACCATACCGCCTACCGATCGTAGCGCCATTTTCTTTGACATCATCAATGAAATGAATGAGCCACCAAAGCCAAATACTGCAGCCATCACCAATAAGCCTGATAGGCTACCAGGTTGCATACCTGTAACTGCGTATACAATATTAAGAACAACACTTAGTACCAATACAACCGCTAGGTTGGTTGCAAGGAACAACATTACTCGCTTCATTACTTATCTCCGCATGAAAGCTGTTTTTATAAAACTTATTATTATAGACAAGGCAGACAGCAATTTATTCCAACCTTGAAGACTTATACTTACTTATACATATAGTCTTAGATTAAGAAAACAAGGTTAAGCATTAAATTGCAACATTTGATTACGAGACCATATTCGAATCACCTCCAGTCTATTAGACCTAAGTCGTATGGTGTCGGTATAACAATCCGTTTACAGTGGCTTCAGATGATTTATTGGCTAGTCCATGTACAAAAAGGGAAGAATCATGGTTGAAGGTACTAACACTCAAATGGCTATCGATTTACTGTGCTGTCACCTAGGGATTACTGAAGAAGAAGCAAAAAAGCAGATTGGGATCCTAACACCGCAAGCGGCACAGACAAAAATCACAGAAACACAACAAGCACTAATGGGACTTACAAAAGAACACTAACCCATAGCGACTTGTTCAAAGGCCAGTTGTTTATAAACTCATGGCCAAAAGGCTTAACATAGCAAAAGGGCTGCAATCGCAGCCCTTTTCTTATTTAGTACACAAGGTGAGAATTAAAGCGCAAGCAAAGGCTGCACATCAATGTACTTACCAATGTTCTTAGACTTTGCTCTTGGCACATACGGAATTTCACCTAACTTCGGTGCACCTAGCTTATCTTCAAGCATCGCTATAATTTCAGCGTAATGTTCAGTACCTGGGTTAATGCGGTTTGCAACCCAACCCACTAGGTTCAGTCCATCAGCACGAATCACTTCTGCGGTTAGTAGTGCATGACTCAAACAGCCAAGCTTAATACCGACCGTCAATACCACTGGAAGCTGCTCTTTTTTGACCCAGCTAGACAAATATTCTTCATCAGAAACCGGTACACGCCAACCACCAGCACCTTCAACTAACACGATGTCAGAGTTTTGCTTATGCTCTGCCAACTTAGCTGATAATACGGTTTCATCAATCACCACACCATCATGCTTTGCTGCAATGTGTGGTGATGATGGTAGCAACAGCGCATACGGGTTAACGTCTTCGTAGGCGATATCTTGCGTCGCAGCTTCTTGAAGATGCAGTGCATCACTATTACGTAATCCCTCAGGGGATTGTTCACACCCTGCGGCAACTGGCTTGTAGCCTATTGTTGATAACTCTTGTGCGGCTAAAGCTTGAAGAATCGCTTTTGAAACCACAGTTTTTCCCACTTCGGTATCCGTACCTGCAATGAATAATGCATCAATCATAATTGAATAACCCCTAAACAAACTTGATATGTTGCTGGTAAGAAACCTTGATGGTTTTTAAACTCTCGATATTCCCGTTCAACAAGCTGCAACATGCGGCGACTTGTTAAACCTTGTGAGCGACCACTTACGTGATTAGCGCCGATACCTTTAAGGTCGCGCATCAGTTCAAACGCAGTGTCGTACCAAACGGTGATGGTGGGCAAGTCTAGTTGATGAGCCGTACAGCTAGATTGCGCTAACGCAATTTTTACCTGATTGATTGTAATAAAATGGTTAACGTGTTGATGTGCGTCAATTTTGGACCACGACTTCTTCAGTTCAAACAGTGATCCATCAAGCAAAGTTGAAAAAATAACACGGCCACCAACCGCTGTAACACGCTTCATCTCTCTCAAAGGCGACGATAAATCGTCACACCATTGCAACGCAAGGCTAGAGAAAACAATATCAAAAGCCCCATCTTCGAATGGCAATAGCTCGGCATCAGCTTGTCGATATAAAGAGACCATTGCGCCACAGCGCTGTTCGGCTTTTTGCAGCATTCCAACAGAAAGATCAGCACACACCACTTCAGCACCACGCTTTACCATCTGCTCAGAGAAGTAGCCAGTACCACAACCTAAATCGAGCACCTTTAAGCCAGAGAGGTCTCTCGGTAGCTTGTCTAGGAGTCGGTGGCCAACATCGCGCTGAAACTCAGCGTGTTTGTCATAGGTTGTCGCTGCTTTGCCAAAGGCTTCGGCAATCGCACTCTTATCTTGGCTTACGTAATTATCCACTACTGCTTCTTGTGACATTTACTGAGCCTCTTTCTTTAATTCAAAGTTCGATTCTAAGCTTGGTTTGATATTTAATTCGTCGTGTCGCTCCATTGCTTGAAGCAGAGAATTGGTTAACTGAAAAATCTGTTTCTGACTGTGGTTCGCCGTTAAGGTAATACGCAAACGAGCAGTCCCAATAGGCACCGTTGGTGGCCTTATTGCCGTTACCCAAACTTGGTTGCGCTTTAACTCTTCAGCAATAGATAGTGCTGCTTGGGCTTCGCCGATTAAAAATGGCTTGATCGGCGTCTGAGTATCAATAAAACCTTTCACATCATTCATCTGCTCTGCATAGAGAGCGCCTAACTCCGTGAATTTCTCACGACGCCACTCTTGCGTTTGAATCATCTGGCATGCATGAGACAAAGCCACCGCTTGTGAAGGTGGCATTGCCGTCGAATACACATGATGACGCGCAAACTGAGTTAAGTAATCACCCACTTCTGACGAACAAAGAATCGCAGCACCAGAAAGGCCAAATGCTTTACCAAAGGTCACCACCAAGATATCAGGTGAGATTTGTGCGGCGTTGCAACTCCCTGCCCCGTTATCACCTAATACGCCAATACCGTGGGCATCATCAACCACCAACCAACTGTCGTATTGATTAGTCAGGCTAGATATCTGGCTGAGAGGCGCTTGGTCGCCATCCATGCTAAACACACCTTCAGTCACGACTAACGATTGTGGAGACCGACCTAATAACGACTCTAGATGCTGCGTGTCGTTGTGCTTAAAGCGTTTCATGGTTGCAGGAGAAAGCATCCCCGCTTCCATCAAAGAGGCGTGATTAAGCTTGTCTTGCAGCAGAGTGTCGTCTTTTTCGAGCAGAGAAAATAACAAGGCTTGGTTCGCACTGAAACCAGAACTAAAGAGAATGGCACGCTCAAAGCCCAACCATTCACACAGCTGAGCTTCTAAATTTTGATGAGCAGGACTAAAACCCGTGACCAATGGCGATGCCGCACTGCCGGCACCATATTGGGAAAGTCCGGTTTGCCATGCATCGACCAGTTCAGGGTCGTTTGCCAAACCTAAATAGTCATTACTCGAAAAATTAATGAAGTTAGAACCTTCACTAGTAAGCAAAGGGCTATTGCTGTTTTCGAGTACCTTAAGTTGACGAGTTAACCCTTGCTCACAGCGATGAGCAAGGGCACTTTTGATGCGCGATTTAAACAGTGGCATCGTAGAACATGTCATCTTTCGTTGGACGAGCAGCAACGCGCTCCACCACTTGATCTAACAGTTCGTTTTCTTGAATTTCATCAGGCTTCTGAGCCACTTGTTGGCTGTTGATGCCTAACTTCTTAAACAGCTGCATGTCCGTGTCTTCATCTGGGTTTGGCGTAGTCAGTAGCTTACAACCGTAGAAGATAGAGTTCGCGCCAGCCATGAAGCACATCGCCTGCATCTGTTCATTCATATTCTCGCGACCTGCAGATAGACGAACCGCTGACATTGGCATCATGATACGAGCAATCGCAATCAACTTAATGAAGTCAAAAGATTCAACATCATCGACGTTTTCCATCGGTGTGCCTTTCACTTTTACGAGCATATTGATTGGCACACTCTCAGGGTGTACAGGAAGGTTCGCTAGCTCTACCAGCAGACCTGCACGGTCATTGGTACTTTCGCCCATACCAATAATGCCACCAGAACAGATCTTCATACCGGCATCGCGCACGTGAGATAACGTATCTAAACGATCTTGGTAAGTACGAGTGGTGATGATGCTGCCGTAGAACTCAGGAGACGTATCAAGGTTGTGGTTGTAGTAATCCAAACCTGCATCCGCTAACTCGCCGGCTTGATCTGGCGTTAACATACCTAGCGTCATACAAGTTTCTAGACCCATACCTTTCACACCTTTGATCATATCAGTCAGGTGAGGCATATCGCGTTCTTTCGGGTTTTTCCACGCCGCGCCCATACAGAAACGAGTCGAGCCTGCGTTCTTGGCTTTTTGTGCCGCATCCAAAACACGCTCGACTTCCATTAGGCGTTCTTTGTCGACATCCGTTCGGTAGTGAGCACTTTGAGGACAGTACTTACAGTCTTCAGGACAAGCACCAGTCTTAATTGATAGAAGCGTACTCACCTGCACGTGGTTGTGCTCTTGGTACTGTCTATGAACCACTTGAGCTTCAAACATTAAATCCATAAACGGTTTTTCAAGCAGCGCTGTTACTTCAGCAACTGTCCAGTCATGACGAACTTCCACGTGTCGATCCTTTTTTATTATTTGATGTTTCATCTCTATCAATAGAGATTGCATTTATGCTTGGCTAGTCTACCGACAAGCTTTAGACTGTCAACATATTGATAATATCAAAAGTTTACATCTGGTTATTTTTTAATCACACCAAGAATGGAAGTTACTATGGATCTCGCCTTTGATCGCCAGCATATCTGGCATCCCTACACATCAACGTTAACACCTCTGACCTGCTATCCAGTCACCAACGCAGACGGTGTTTACCTAGAATTAGAAGGCGGAAAACGAATTATTGATGGTATGTCATCTTGGTGGTCAACCATCCACGGCTACAATCACCCAGAGCTAAATGCTGCAGCTCACAGTCAAATCGATAAGGTTTCACACGTTATGTTTGGTGGTATCACTCACCAGCCCGCTATCGATCTATGTAAGAAGCTTTTGAATCTCGCGCCAAGTAATCTTGAGCATGTATTTTTGGCCGATTCAGGTTCAGTAGCCGTAGAGGTTAGTCTCAAGATGGCACTGCAATATTGGCACGCTAAAGGACAACCTCGTTCAAAGTTCCTCACACTAAGAGATGGTTACCACGGTGATACCTTTGCGGCGATGTCAGTGACCGACCCTGACAACTCGATGCACAGCCTCTACAAAGGCTTTTTGCCTGAACACATTTTCGCTGATTCTCCAAAAACAGGTTTTTGGGAACAATGGGACGCTAACGACATAAACAGCTTTCGAGAAAAGCTGGCAGCACACCATCAAGAAGTCGCAGCCGTGATCTTAGAGCCTATCGTGCAAGGGGCTGGCGGCATGCGCATCTACCATCCTGAGTTCCTAAAACAGGTTCGCTTACTGTGTGATGAATTCAATGTATTACTGATCTTGGATGAGATTGCGACCGGATTTGGCCGCACAGGGAAACTGTTCGCTTGTGAGCATGCCGATGTCAAACCGGACATCTTATGCGTAGGCAAGGCTTTAACTGGTGGCTATATGACATTGTCAGCGACGCTGGCGAGTAAAGAAGTTGCTGACACGGTATGTGGCGGTGAAGCGGGCTGCTTTATGCACGGGCCAACATTCATGGGTAATCCATTAGCTTGCGCAGTCGGTGCGGCAAGTTTATCCATCATCGAGCAAGGTCATTGGAAAAATAAAACTCAACAGATCGAACAGCTTTTCTCTGAGTTGCTACCACCGTTGCGAGAGCATGATCTTGTCAAAGACGTCCGTTGGCTGGGCGCTATTGGCGTTGTTGAAACCCACACACCAGTCGATATGGAAACCATCCAAGCGCACTTTGTAGAGCAAGGCGTTTGGATCCGTCCTTTTGGCAAATTGATTTATATGATGCCTCCATTTATCAGCGAACCTGCGCATATCGAGAAACTTGTTTCAGCCATTGATAAAGCTCTACAACAATCAGCTTGCTTCAAGTCAAATTGATTTAACAAACATCATTTAAAAAACCGGTAGCCGCCCATAAAATACTAACGGCGGCTTATCCTTCACGTGAAAAACCAGACAGCAAATACACCCCAAGCCATTGTTTTATCTTTGATTTGAACTCGAAAACCCCACAAATAAATTTAATCCTTTCCAGAAAAATAATTAGCAAAAGAGTGTTACCTATCGGGTAAAAAGCCGTCATAAAATACGCGCCATTTTGGTACTGAATATAATGAATGACCTTCCTTATTCGAGTCCATCTCAAAATCAAATTAGCCAATATTTTTAACTCCTATTAGATAAAAATATTCGCAAACAAAGAATCCAATTCTAGCGAAGGCTTATATCAACTTCGTAGAAACCTAACGCTTCTTGTTTTGTCGGTCGTGCAAAACATCAAGACAATCCGCAATAGCTACGTAATTCACGTCAGTAAATAATTTAAAGTAAGCATGAAATTAACCCAACTAAATTCACTTATCATTGATGACTCAACGATAGTGTTATCAACTATTCGTAACATGCTGGTTCATATTGGTTTTTCAGAACGTTTGATTGCCATTGCGAAATCACCTCGTGTTGCAATGACCATCACGAATGACACAACTTTTGATGTCATCATTTGTGATTATAACTTTGGTAACACGATCAACGGCAAACAGCTATTTGAAGAATTGAAGCAAGCCAACAGATTAAAAGATGACGGAATATTTATTCTTGTTACAGGTGAAAATTCAGCTCTATCGATACGCCCTATCCTTGAACTACGACCTGACAACTATTTGTTAAAACCGTTTAACCGCGAAACTCTAAAACAGCGCATCACCAGTTCCTTAAGGAAGAAGCTGATTTTACAAGACATTTATAAGGCTGAGAGAGAAAATAACTATGAAGCGGGCCTAGAGCATTGCGAAGGGCTTGCCGCGTTTCATCCCGAATACTTCGCAACAATCCAGCAATTTCGAGGGAGCTTTCTATCAAAACTAGAGCTCTACGAGGAAGCCAAGAATGTCTATCAGAAAGCGATAGATGAAGGCAGTTTTGATTGGGCTCAAGCAGGATTAGCAAACAGCCTTGCGAATTTGGGGCAGCTTAGCGAAGCACAGTCGATGATTGAAAGTTTGATCAATTCTGCGCCAACCTGCACTTTGTATCGAGACCAAGCAGCTCAAGTAAACCTGATCAGCAATAAGGTTCCGGCAGCCATTGCTCACTTCAAGTTAGCGAGTAAACTAACACCAGGTAACTCTGAGAGAGAGCTTGCAATCGCAAATCTATGCTTATCGGTTAATGATACTAAAACAGCGCTATTCCACTACCAAAACCATGTGCAAATCAATAAGGACACCTTTCGAGACAACCTATATATGAAGCTAAGTCATATACGATTCTTGCTCTATTGCGCCTCAGATGGCATCGATAAGCAAGCGAATTTGGGTCACGTCAATTACTTAATTTCGAAGATCCCTACCGAGGCAAGATCAGGGCTTCAAACTGACTTAGCACTTATCGCAGCTCACATCGCGATGGAAGCTAACCAATATCAAAAAGCAGTCACTATACTAACCGCATTGCACGATAAGAATGACTTTGATGCCTTCCCTGTGATTTATCACCATGCATGGTTATTGGATAGGATGAGCTGTGAAAACGAGTTTAAAATTGCGGAAAACCGTTGCAGCATGTTGATAGTGAAAACAGCGAGCGAGACAGTGGTTTCAAGTCAGATAACGATGTGCACTGAGATGAAACATCGCAACACCGCAAAAATGAACTGGCTCAAAGAGAAGAATATCGGCATCAAACTAGCAAAGTCAGACTACAAACAGGTGCTTGTGGCTTACTTAGATATTCATAAACGATGTCCGATGATCAAGAACGTATGTATGAATACGATAAAATTGCTCTCTGTTATTTGGCCTGATTCAATGGGTGCAAAACAAGTGCTAACCATCATCAAGCAATGTGACGAAGTGATCACACAGCTTTATACGATTGATGAGCTGACACAAAACAACTATCAAAACTATTACCGAAAGGCGCTTCTGGCATGTAAGCAAGCAGACTTGGCCTGGAAACAAGCAAACAATACTTCCGAGGCTGCCTTCTCATATATGTAGCTTCTATTTAAACAACGTCCGCATACAAAAAAGGCTTTGCCATTACAGCAAAGCCTTTTAAATATTCTAACAAGTCAGATTAATCTAAATTTGATTAACCAAAATTGGCATTAGCCGATGTGCGTTACGCCGCCCATGTATGGTTGAAGTACTGTTGGGATAGCAATACGGCCATCTGCTTCTTGGTTGTTCTCAAGAATAGCAACCATAGTACGACCAACAGCAAGACCAGAACCGTTAAGTGTGTGTACAAGTTCAGGTTTCTTCTCGCCTTTACGACGGAAACGAGCTTGCATACGACGCGCTTGGAAATCCCACATGTTTGAACAAGAAGAAATTTCACGGTATGTCTCTTGTGCTGGAACCCAGACTTCTAAGTCGTAAGTTTTCGCAGAACCGAAGCCCATGTCACCCGTACATAGAATCACTTTACGGTAAGGAAGCTCTAGAAGTTGAAGTACTTTCTCAGCGTGACCTGTTAGCTCTTCAAGCGCTGCCATTGAGTCTTCTGGCTTAGTAATTTGTACTAATTCAACTTTGTCGAATTGGTGCATACGGATAAGACCACGAGTGTCACGACCGTAAGAACCCGCTTCAGAACGGAAACATGGAGTGTGAGCTGTCATCTTAAGTGGCAGTTCAGCTTCATCAGTAATCGTGTCACGAACCATGTTCGTTACCGGTACTTCCGCAGTAGGGATAAGCGATAACGTCTTAAGCGGTACATCACTTACTTGCTCAGTTAGCGGGCTTGTGTGGAACAAGTCTTCGCCGAACTTAGGAAGTTGACCAGTACCGTATAGGCTATCGTGGTTCACTAGGTACGGTACGTACATTTCTGTGTAGCCGTGCTCATCAGTGTGAAGGTCCAGCATGAACTGAGCAATAGCACGGTGTAGACGTGCGAATTTGCCTTTCATCACGATAAAACGAGAACCAGAGATTTTAACTGCGCTAGCAAAATCAAGACCGCCAGACATTTCGCCAAGATCCACGTGATCTTTCACTTCGAAGTCGTAAGTCTTAGGTTGACCCCAACGAGAAACTTCTACGTTGTCGTCTTCATCTTTACCATCTGGCACTTCTGCGTCAGGTAGGTTAGGTATTGACATTGTGATCGTTTCTAGCTCAGATTGAAGCTCAGCCAATGTTACTTTAGCTTGGTCTAGTTCTGCGCCTAAGTTGCCTACTTCTGCAAGGATACGCTCAGCTTCTTCATGGTCGCCTTTTGCTTTCGCTTGACCAATGGACTTCGATCGAGAGTTACGTAACGCTTGTAGCTCTTCAGTTTTCATCTGAAGGGACTTACGTTTTTCTTCAAGTTCACGAATTGTCTCTACATCAAGGGTGAAGCCTCGACGTGCTAATTTTGCCGCTGTTTCATCCAGCTCAGCTCGAAGTAATTTAGAATCCAGCATTGCTAATCCTATGCTTTAGTTATTTGAATATTCAGTAGATTGCTACTGAATCACTGCTAAACCCCTAAAACTGGTGCTATTTCGACCAATTTGTAACGATTTAATTGAATTTTTATGACTAGGTAACGATATCCAAAAAAGACTACTTTTCATAGCGTTTTTGTGGGCTTTTTGCGTCCAAATCCGCCAGATAATCTAGCTTCTCGCCAATTTTGGTCTCTAAGCCTCGTTTTGTTGGGAAATAGTATTGTGTTTCGCCCATTTCAGGCGGCAAATACTTTTCTCCAGCGGCGTAGGCACCTGGTTCATCATGAGCATAACGGTATTCTTGCCCGTAGCCCATGTCCTTCATCAAAGTTGTGGGTGCATTACGTAAATGATGAGGGACTTCATATTCAGGAAGGTTGTGAGCATCCGTTAAGGCTTGCTTCCAAGCCGTGTAAACAGCGTTACTCTTTGGCGCACACGCTAGATAGACAACCGCCTGCGCAATCGCACGCTCCCCTTCTGCTGGGCCAATACGCGTGAAGCAATCCCAAGCCGACATTGCGACCTGCATTGCTCTTGGATCAGCATTACCAATATCTTCAGAAGCAATCGCCAGCAAGCGTCTTACTATATACAAAGGGTCACAACCCGCTGCAATCATTCGCGCCGACCAATACAACGCAGCATCGGGATTAGAGCCTCGAATCGACTTATGAACGGCGGAGATTAGGTCGTACCAAATATCACCCTTGTTATCGAAACGAGCAACCTTCTCACCAGCCACCTCAGCTAACAACTGCAATGTTATCGCTTTCTCGCCTTTGTCGTTGTCTTCCGCCATGTCATACAGCAGCTCTAGATAGTTGAGCGACATACGTGCATCACCGTTGACCAGCTCCGCAAGACGATCTAATACGTTATCAGCAAAATCAGCCGACACATCACCCAAGCCACGCTGTTTATCTTCAATGGCTTGGCGAATGACGAGGGAGATATCCTCAGTATTAAGCGAAGTCAGTTTGTAGACACGCGCACGTGATAACAAAGCGTTGTTTAACTCAAAAGAAGGGTTTTCTGTGGTCGCGCCGATAAACGTAACCGTGCCATCTTCGATATGAGGTAAGAACGCATCTTGCTGACTTTTATTAAAGCGATGGACTTCGTCCACAAATAGAATCGTTCTACGCCCTGCTTGCTTGTTCTCACGCGCTTTTTCAATGGCGATACGAATGTCTTTTACACCCGAAGTCACTGCTGACACGCGCTCGACTTCTGCATTGGCGTAATTAGCTGCCACTTCTGCCAGCGTGGTTTTACCGGTGCCCGGAGGCCCCCATAAAATCATGGAGTGGATATGGCCCGCCTCCAACGCTCTGCGAAGGGGTTTACCTGGACCTAATATATGCTGCTGACCAATATACTGTTCAACAGTTTCAGGTCTCATACGAGCAGCAAGGGGACGAAAATCTTCGTCCCCCGCAAAATCTAAGCTGTAATTACTCAATTGCAATCTCTTGATTCGTTGATGGCATCAATACCTATCGACTTACTACCAAACGATCTGCCAGTTTGGATCAGTTTCTTTGGTCGTCGACCTCGACACCTTCCGGCGCCACAAAAGTAAAGCGGTCAGCAGCAGGTTTACCTAAGTCAACATTGTTAAAGGTAAACTCACCTTTTTGGCCGTCTTGTTCAATCACATTAAAGCCCTGAACAATGCCTTTCTTGGTGATGTTAATCTGGAAATCGCCCTGATTAGAGTCCACAGCCGTTGGCGTTAGCGTAAATTGGTTACCCGTTTGCGCGACGTTGTAGTTGTCCCAATCGCTTTCTTGGTTACGAGTCAGCAATACAAATGGCGTTTGCGATGTGGCTTGTTCTTGCCAGTAAATGCTCACTTGTTCAATGAACGGACTGTAGTACCACAAGCTTTGACCATCAGAGACCAATAGGTTTTCATCAGGGAAAGTCGTTTCCCAACGGAACAAGCTAGGGCGTGCAATCTCTACTGTGCCCTCGCCTTCCATCACAACATCACCGTCAGGGCTGGTGACAACTTGTTTAAAGTCAGCGCTAAAACCTGCATTCAGCGACAAGCGGCTACTCAACTCTTCTTTCGGAGAAGCAAATACTGAGAAGCTCATAAATAAAAGTGCGAATACTTTTTTCATCAATAATCCTGTTAGAACATAAGTCGGTCATGTTTTGGTTTTGACCGACTGAATAGTTATGAGTTCCTATTGGAACTAATCTTTTGGTGGCGCTGGCGCCAAGACTTCTCGGTTACCGTTATGTCCTGGAGCACTGACAATACCTTGAGCTTCTAATTGCTCGACAATTCGTGCGGCACGGTTGTAGCCGATCTTAAATCGACGTTGCACACCAGAAACCGAACCTCGGCGTGAATGAACAACATGTTCGACAACTTGATCAAACAGAGGATCGACTTCTTCATCGCCTTCCATCTTCTCACCCGGCAATAGTGTTTCTGGGGTTTGGTCGCCGTTCGTAATCTCTTCAATATAGTTTGGCTTACCACGTGCTTTCCAGTTATTCACGACCGCGTGTACATCATCATCAGATGCAAACGCACCGTGTACACGAGTTGTGTGGCTTGAACCCGGTGGTAAGTACAACATATCACCCATACCCAATAATGATTCTGCACCACCTTGGTCAAGAATCGTTCGAGAGTCCGTTTTGGTTGATACAGTAAAGGCTACACGTGTCGGGATATTGGCTTTAATAAGACCCGTAATAACATCCACTGACGGGCGCTGAGTCGCTAGGATCAAGTGAACACCCGCCGCACGTGCTTTTTGTGCCAAACGAGCAATCAATTCTTCAACTTTCTTACCAACTACCATGATTAAATCGGCGAATTCATCGACGACAACTACGATGTAAGGCAGTTTTTCCAATAATGGTGCTTCAGGGTCCATGCTGTCGCCCGGTTTCCACAGAGGATCATGAATTGGGTGACCCGCTTCCGCAGCCATCTTCAATTTGTCGTTGTAGCCTTTAATGTTACGAACACCAAGTGCCGACATCAGTTTATAACGACGTTCCATTTCGCCAACACACCAACGAAGGGCGTTAGACGCATCTTTCATGTCGGTAACGACTTCAGACAATAGATGTGGAATACCTTCATAGATAGACAATTCCAACATTTTCGGGTCAATCATGATGAAACGAACGTCTTCAGGCGATGCCTTGTAAAGCATACTCAAGATCATCACGTTCACACCCACCGACTTACCAGAACCGGTGGTACCTGCAACCAGTACGTGTGGCATCTTCGATAAATCAGCAATAACCGCTTCACCTGCAATATCTTGTCCTAGAACAACGGTCGTTGGTGACGTCGCTTCTTGGAACTGAGGGCTACCTACCACATCGGAGAAGAATACGGTTTGACGGCTCATGTTCGGCAATTCCAAACCAACATAAGGTTTACCCGGTATTACCTCTACGACCCGCACTGCCAATGCAGAAAGTGAACGCGCTAAGTCCATAGAAAGACCAGAAATACGGCTCACTTTCACGCCAGGAGCCAGATCGAGTTCGAATCGAGTGATGACAGGGCCAGGGAAGATATCAACCACATCTGCCTTTATCTTGTAGTCCGCTAGCTTCGATTCAACAAGACGAGCAATCGCCTCTAGTGCATCGCGGTCAATAAAGGTTTCACGTTTTTCAGGGTGGAACAACAGCTCAAGTGTTGGCAATGGCTCGGCAGGTTTGGGCAAATTCACATCTTGCTGTACCAAGAACGGGTTTTGTGTCGCCGCCATATTCGCTTGCGCTTCAGATACCAGATTTTGGAATGCTGCTACATCTTGGTCTTGGTGCGCAGACTCATCTTCCGAGACCTCCTCCCATGGAAGATCAACAGCAAGCTCTTCAGTTTGTTCGTTAGCTTGCTCAAACTCCGCATTACCTTGTTGGGCAGCTAAAGGCTCTTGTTGCTCAGTATTAACATCTTCAATCGATACCGGTTGGAACACTGAAGCTTGTTCATCTTGCTCTTCCGCCATATCAAACGGAGATGCTTGCACAGAAGAATCGTCTTCGATTGTTTCTTCTGTTTCATCCACTGGCGAAGCATATAAAGATTCAGGCTGAACGTCTTCTGCACCGAGTTCACCCTCGACTTCAGAGGAACTATCCGTTGCTGTTTCAGCACTATCAAAGTCACTATGAGTTGGACTAACTTCTGCTTGTTCGTTTTGCATGTATTGTTGATACGCAACCTGAGATTCATGTGCGTCAACTTGCTCTTGAGCCGCTAGATCATCTTCATACATTGCAGCATTCTCTAGCTGCTCTATCGTTGCATTCAACTGCTTCGAGCGCTCAATGCCCTCTTCCAAAGGCTCTTCTGGCGCTTGGTAAACAGGCGCAGCAGGGATCGGCTCAGGTTCAACTTCAGGTTGACGTTGAATATCAGACACTTCTTGAGCTGAAGCGTCTTGCTTCGCTGGCGCCTCGACAGGCATATGAATATTGTAATGGCGCTTCGGCGACGCGGCACTGTCTAGCGCATTTGTAGCCTCGCCTGAAGACTCATTGGTCGCTGAGAAGCTCATCGCAGGATCTAGTAGATCATGCTCTTTTGATTCTTTGTTATCTTCTAAAGCAGGAACATAACGGTAACTCGGCTCTTGATGACGTTCTTCGATTAAATCGCGGTCTGCCGATTCTGTTAACTGAGGTTCAAGCAGCTCTTGATCTTGGCCGCGCGCCTTATTAACGGCTGACGTAAAGGATTTGATTGCACACTCGCCTAACCATTCAACAATACTTAACCAGGAAATGCCCGTTAATAGGGTAAAGCCAGCTCCCCATAAGAAAAGAAGAACCAACGTACTGCCCAGAACGTTCAGCGTTGGAAGCGCAAGACTTGTTAATACATCACCGACTACACCGCCAGATGAAAAGTACCAAATATCATCGAAGTTGATATCCGCTAAACCACAACTAGTAAGAATAAGGACAGTCAGTCCAAGTAAACGAGTACCCCACAGCATGAAATCGATCTGCTCATCTTCATTACGTTTACGGAATAATACCCACGCAGCAACCGTCACCAAGATAGGTAAAGGATAAGCTAAAGAACCAAACACAAAGAAAAGCGTATCCGCCAACCATGCACCTACGTAGCCTCCTGCATTTTGAATATCACCACCCCAAGCCGTTTGCGACCATGATGGGTCAGCAGGGCTAAAAGTTAATAACGCAACGGCAAGTAGAATAGAGAAGAGAACACCTAGAATTAGGCTGCACTCTTTTAGACGTTGAGAACCACTTAAACGAGGAGACTGAGGCTCTTCACTCGTTTTAATGATTGTTTCTACTTTATTACTGCTCTGCTTGAACATAAACCAACTTAATAATTAAACGGGATAAAAACATCTCGAGCGGCAATAGCCGCTCGTTTCAATGAAACTACTGTTGATTTAACCATATCAAACAGAAAAACCCAATTCCAGAAAGCAAGAAAGCGGAACAAATGTCCGCTTTCTTTCATTTCACCAATTGTGATTAACGAGTTTTAATCACAAGTTGATTGGTTTGTTTCACTTCTTCCATTACAACGTAAGTTCGAGTGTCGTTTACGCCTGGTAGACGAAGTAACGTATCACCCAGTAGCTTACGGTAAGCACCCATATCAGATACACGTGTTTTTAGAAGATAGTCAAAATCACCCGACACTAAATGACACTCTTGGATGTCATCCAGTTTCTGCACAGCGGTGTTGAATTGTTCGAACACATCTGGCGCACCACGGTTCAACGTAATTTCAACAAACACTAAAAGTGAAGCATCAAGGTACTGTGGGTTCAGCAATGCTGTGTACCCAGTAATGTAACCTTGACGCTCTAAACGACGAACACGCTCAAGACATGGAGTTGGAGAAAGTCCTACTCGTTTTGAGAGTTCAACGTTTGAGATACGACCGTCTTTTTGCAACTCATTAAGAATGTTGCGGTCAATACGATCTAGTTCCTTGGACGGCTTCTTATAATTGTCTGCCATTTTTTATTCCACCTTATTACTTCCTTGCAAAAAAATATACTACAACTTTTTAATATTCAGTATCAAATTTTACTTAAACATATCTATACTAGATATTAATTCGACAGAATTACCCTACACATAGATAAAACAACCAAAATAAAATGAGGAGTCAGGATGATCATTGGCGTACCTAAGGAAATCAAGAACCACGAATACCGCGTTGGTATGACCCCAGCTAGCGTGAGAGAACTAATCTCACACGGCCACCAAGTTTTTGTAGAAACCAATGCCGGTAATGGTATCGGTTTTTCAGACGATGATTACATCGCTGTAGGCGCATCCATTCTTCCTACTGCTGCTGACGTTTTCGCGAAAGCAGAAATGATTGTAAAGGTTAAAGAACCTCAAGCTGTCGAGCGAGCTATGCTTCGCGAAGGGCAAATATTATTTACCTATTTACACCTTGCACCAGATTTTCCACAAACGGAAGAGCTAATCAAGAGCAAAGCTGTCTGCGTAGCCTATGAGACTGTAACAGATAATATGGGTCGCTTGCCACTATTAGCACCAATGTCTGAAGTCGCTGGTCGCATGTCTATTCAAGCAGGTGCACAAACACTAGAGAAATCTAACGGTGGTTGTGGTCTTCTTCTTGGCGGCGTTCCAGGTGTTGAGCCAGCAAAAGTTGTTGTTGTTGGCGGCGGTGTTGTTGGTGCTAACGCAGCACGTATGGCTGTTGGCCTTCGTGCAGACGTAACCATTCTTGATCGCAACGTAGATACGCTTCGTCGTCTTGATGAAGAATTCCAAGGTCGCGCAAAAGTGGTTTATTCTACTGAAGACGCTATTGAGAAGCATGTTCTAGAAGCAGACCTAGTGATTGGTGCAGTACTAATCCCAGGCGCAGCCGCTCCTAAACTTGTTACAAAAGATCACATCGCTAAGATGAAGCCAGGTTCAGCAGTTGTTGACGTTGCAATCGACCAAGGTGGTTGTTTCGAAACTTCACACGCGACAACTCATGCCGATCCAACTTACATCGTTGATGACGTAGTTCACTACTGTGTTGCTAACATGCCAGGTGCCGTTGCTCGTACTTCTACTTACGCACTAAACAATGCAACACTTCCTTACATTGTTAAGCTAGCGAACAAAGGTTACCGCGAAGCACTTCTATCTGATGAAGGTTTCCTAGAAGGTCTAAACGTAATCCACGGTAAAGTGACTTGTAAAGAAGTTGCAGAAAGCTTTGACCTAGAATACGTAGCGCCTGCAGAAGCAATCGCGATGTTTAACTAATGATGTAATGGCTAACTGAACGCAATAACCTTCTCGTTGAAGCGTTCAGTTAATTCAGACACATTAAACAAAAAGCCAGTACGACATTATGTCGCGCTGGCTTTTTTGTATTTATCATTTTTTTGTATTTATAACTTTATTTTGCATTCATGATGTTAGATCGTAAAAACACGTACCAGTGCTGTTTACCGCTAGCGCTCGATCTTAACCCCATGAATCAATAGGTTTCTTGGCGTTACACTACGTTCGCAGAACTCTTCAATCGAAGCTTGATAACCCTGTTCTTGCAGATAAATGGCACGATCCAAGGCCAACCATACCTCTAAAGGTCTTCTAAAGACTTGTTGAACTAAACTCAGCTTTTCCATTTCCCAGAAAAGCGCTTCGCCTTGAATTAAATAAGAGTCAAAATCAATATCTGAACCCAGCGATATATCTTTCACTTCAGATGCCCAGCAACAAAATGATTCAAAGCCTGCGGATAGCTCCGATTTCTTGACGCTTGGTACAGGAATGTACTCGTCGACACCAAGCTCACCCTTAAGTAGTTGGCTAAAGCCTAATCGGTAACTCATTTCTAACTGACGGTGTCTTTTTACTCTTTCACCACCAGTGACAGTTTCTTGAAGCGGGATTCTTAAGTCGCTCTTGCTCAACGTTAATGCTGAGCTTTTCGCAACGGATGACATCGCTTGGTAGCTTTCATCGCGAATAAGGTGGTAGCAACATGGAGAAATGGTGACTGCAGGAAGCCCATGTGAAACAGATTTTTTCACTAATTCGACATGAAGGTCACCACAAGCATGAAGAGCAACAGCATGTTGGTTTGAGTTAAACACCCGATCTGCATCTTTTGAAAACGCGTCACCTTGAACAAAGTCCATCTCTAGTTTCTGGTCATCTGCAATCTTTTGCCCGCTTTCACACAGTGACTGTTGCCACTCAAAGCTAGTGACCTTTTGATCTGATTGCTGAGATAAGATTCGACCGAGAAAGCCTTTGCCAGAACACCATTCAAGCCACTCTTTACCATGATGCTCTTTTAATGAAGCCTCTCCCATCGCGACAATTTGTTGCAGCTTTCTGCCGGG
The DNA here is from genome assembly GCF_041439815.1 of Vibrio sp. 1F279. NCBI lineage: Bacteria > Pseudomonadati > Pseudomonadota > Gammaproteobacteria > Vibrionales > Vibrionaceae > Vibrio > Vibrio sp. 1F279. The sequence continues at coordinate 101,839 of NZ_JBGOOU010000008.1, forward strand.
GATACCATCGGCAGTACCGCGCGGAAGATCAAGCCCAACTAAAGCCGAATTATCAAACTGGATGTGTTGATTGGCATTCCCTAACTCTGGGAGAAAACGCATAAGTTCCGAAATCAGAACTTGAGGCTGTTCTTTTAGCGTTTGAATGCGTTCAATACTCAAACCATCTAACCAATCGACAAGTGGAAGGTTCACGTCTGTCCATGGCTGATCGTGAGTTTGGCATAGGTGAAAAGGCTCTGAACGCCAGTAAATCTGGTGCTCTAGCAAAAATGAATCGAGTATTTTGAATCGTGAATGCATGCTTCCCCCTATGGTGCGATGATTGTAGGGGTAAGAGGCCTAAATGGAAAGGAAGGTTACAAATTGAGGTTGTATAAAGACAACCTACCAGCAATAAAACCACAAATGAGCTTAAATGAAAACGGCCTGTAAACAGGCCGAATTGAGAATCTAGGTAAGACTATGACCCTTAGCGAACGGGTAAGTCGATGTCTTTAAACATCTCTTCGATCTCTTCATTCGATTTCAAAGAAATAGCTTGCTCAACTACTGGGCGAGTTAAGTGCGGTGCAAAACGCTCCATGAAATCGAACATGTAAGAACGTAAGAAAGTACCCTTTCTAAAGCCAATACTTGTGGTACTCGCACCAAACAAGTGGCTCGCGTCAATAGCAACCAAGTCTGTATCTTGCTCGTGGTCAATCGCCATGCTTGCAATTACACCCACCCCGATTCCCATCCGAACATAAGTTTTAATCACATCAGCATCCGTCGCGGTAAACACAACACGCGGTGTTAAGCCTACTTTGTTAAATGCTGTATCCAGCTCGGAACGGCCAGTAAAACCAAATACATAAGTCACGAGAGAATAAGCGGCAAGATCTTCAATCGAGATATTTCGTTTCTGTGCAAGAGGGTGATCTTTCGTTACCACGATCGAACGGTTCCAATGATAACAAGGCAGCATAATTGCATCTTGATAAAGGTGTAGCGCTTCCGTTGCAATCGCAAAGTTCGCTGTACCCTTAGCTACCGCTTCTGACATCTGGCTTGGCGTGCCTTGATGCATGTGAAGCGACACTTTTGGATAACGCGCCGTGAAACCTTTAATCACATCAGGGAGTGCATAACGAGCTTGAGTATGAGTGGTTGAAATATTCAAGGTGCCCATCTCAGGATGAGTGTGCTCACCCGCAACCGCTTTAATACTCTCAACACGAGCCAAAATCTCTTGAGAGATACGAATAATATCCTCACCGGCTTGTGTAACCTGAGTTAAATGCTTACCGCTACGCTCAAATATTTGAATGCCTAGCTCGTCTTCAAGTAATCTAACCTGTTTACTTATGCCGGGCTGAGATGTGTACAAACTCTCTGCTGTCGCTGAAACATTTAGGTTATGGTTTAGAACCTCAACAATGTACTTCAGTTGCTGTAACTTCATATCTAACCTCGTAATCCTTTACTCATTTCTGCGCTAACTTATTTGCAAATAGAGCGTTATAGTCTCGTGTAATATAATTAATAGTTATAACGCTTCGAGAACTAAAATGACAGAAATATCGAGCTTTTAAAGCGTAACAAATAAAAATATCACTGACGCTTTGTAAGCCACTCCTCATTCTCACACATTAGTTAGTAAATTTTGATTGCCGATTGCGCTCAACAAGAGATAATCAAAAATTGTAATTTACAAGTGCCTATACACAATGGAATCGTGTATCCTCTCTAGTTAGCTATAGAAAACAATAAGCAGACACAAATATATGAATATTGGTTTAATAATCGCCTTGGTAGCCGTGCTTTTGGTGTTGGTTTTAGGCTACAACATCATGCTTCAATACAAAGTTAAGGTAGAAACAACGAAGAAACAGGAAGCTTCTCGTTATCTAACCATTATAGATGGAACAGAAGAGTTAATTGGCAATGCTCACCACATGCCGTTTAGCCAAGATCTTCTTATATGCTTAAACAATCGAATTCTTGATGCATTAGTTAATATGTATGAACTCGATCCTAAAAATAAGCAGCTTGCCCAACGCATCGAAAGCGTAAAGCAACAAATCACGCAGCTTAAAGAGAACCACCAAGGGGGCGAAAGCACCGCTTTTCGCATGCCTAGTAGTGACAAACAAGCAATCATGATGCTTAAGCTAGTTAAACGCTTGCGTGACACGGTTCGTAACGAGCACAATAAAGGACGTTTTAATACTCAAGCTTTTGTGGTTGAAAACGCTCGCTTAGAAACAATCCAAATTCGCATCAACATCGAGAATGTTATCAAACGTGCAAATGACTCGATATCTCGTGGACAGCCTGGCACAGCGATTCAACTGTTGCGCAAAGGCATCGATGCATTAGCCACGAAAAACGACGCATACTCCAATCAAGCGAAAGACAAGCTACAACAGATGCTTGACGATCTTGATCAGAAGCGCCTAAATAAAAACGCAGAAGATTTACAGCAGATGGAATCGAAAGAGCGTGAAGATGACATGGATGCTCTATTCGGTCAGAAGAAAAAATGGTAACGCTCTAACTCAACACTTAAAGGCCGCTCTATTTAAATTAGCGGCCTTTTTTGTACCTGTGGAATTTCCTTTCTCCGTATAGGGGGATCTCTTAAGCTGTGATAAAATCCCGCATTATCAACAAACTTGCCCTTACCATGTATCAAGAATTATTAGCCCCTATACACTCTTTTCTTAAAGCTGAAACGCCAGATTCATGGATAGATGAAGCCAAGAAGCCTGAAAACCTTCATATCATTCTACGCGATCACATGCTTTGTGAACTTAAAGCAGCTCAAAGTGCTTTGTTCCTTATCCGTAAAGATGCGGTAGATAAAGAAAGCGCGAAGCAACTGAATGAGTGGATTTTGCCCTACGAGCAATTTGCTTACCGTCGTATTGGAGACTTGGAGTCTCTACGTGGTAAAAGTAATGTATCAAAGCAAATTACAGCGAAAGAAGGCTGTAATTACGGTGCTGACTTGATCGATAAAATGGTATTACTGATCAAAGAAGAGTTGCATCACTTCTACCAAGTGATGGAATTGATGGTAAAAAAAGGCGTGACTTATCAACCGATCGAGGCGGGCCGCTACGCTAAGGGTTTAATCAAGCAAGTTAAAACTTACGAGCCTGATGCTCTGGTTGATAAGCTTATTATTGGTGCATTTATTGAAGCTCGCTCTTGTGAACGCTTTGCTAAACTGGCTCCTTTCTTAGAAGAAGACATGGAAAAGTTTTACGTATCTCTACTTCGTTCAGAAGCTCGTCACTATCAAGACTATCTTGAACTCGCGGAACAAATCGCAGGGAAAGATATCTCTGAGCGTATTGCTCATTTTGCGCAAGTTGAAGCAGAACTTATCACTTCAGAAGACAGCGACTTTAAGTTTCATAGTGGCGCTCCGGTTTAAGCTGTTCAGAACAAGTCTACTCCAGACCAATTCTGTATTTAGTACACCTATAAGAAGGCCAGCAAATTGCTGGCCTTCTTTATTGGAATTACGACTTAATGATAAGCTTAAGCTAGCGTGCCGTTGATTTCAGCAAGTACTGCTGCAGGGTCCGCTGCTTGAGTAATTGGACGACCGATAACTAAGTAGTCTGAGCCGGCTTGAATCGCCTTAGAAGGCGTCATTATACGCTTCTGGTCACCAACATCAGCGCCTACAGGACGAATACCTGGAGTAACTAGCTTGAACTCCTGACCAAGTGCACCTTTGAGCAAAGAAGCCTCTTGTGCAGAACATACAACACCGTCTAGGCCTGAGTTTTTAGTCAAAGACGCTAAGCGCATCACTTGTTGCTGTGGCTCTAGATCCAGACCGATACCCGCTAGGTCAGATTGCTCCATACTGGTTAGTACCGTCACACCAATTAACAATGGACGATCTTTACCATATGGTTCCAAAATTTCACGAGAAGCAGTCATCATACGCTCGCCACCACTCGCGTGCACGTTCACCATCCACACGCCCATCTCAGCGGCAGCACGTACCGCTTTTGAACATGTGTTCGGGATATCGTGGAACTTAAGGTCCAAAAACACAGAGAAACCACGTTTATGTAATTCACGAACAAATTCAGGGCCAAACAGAGTAAACATCTCTTTGCCAACTTTTAGGCGGCAAGATGCTGGGTCAATACGATCGACAAAGGCTAACGCATCCGCTTGGTTATCATAATCCAATGCTACAATGATTTTTTGGTCGTTCATTTCATCTCCTAACGCAGTTAACTTTCTACAAAATATTTATACCAATCAGGCCATAAATAACAGTCATAAAAATGCAGCCCGAAAGCTGCAATTAATAATTTGGTCTTAAAATGACCACAAATCTATTCACCATCAAGCCCACGAATAGGCTTGATCGTTCCCCACCCCTTACATGAAGGGCAGTGCCAATACATTGAGTGAGTTGAGAAACCACACTGACGGCATCGGTAATGAGGCTTAACCTTGAGTTGTTCACCAACCATAGATTGAAGCGTTGTTAAGCTGTCTTTAGCTCTACCTTCTTCCGCTTCCTCTAGGTGATAATCAATTAATCGATAAAAACCTTTCATGGTTGGATTTTTAACAAGCTGCTTTGTCAGTAGCTCTTGAGCAGAGCCAACATCTTCATGGTCGGCAACGAGTTGAGCCAGCATCAACTCAGCGGAAACACCGGCTTTCTTCTGAATACACGCTTTAAGGAACTCGACCAACTGCGCTTCTTGTCCAAGTTTGTGGTAACACTCAGCAAGCGTTGGCAGGACTTCACTAATGAAGTCGATATCTTGCTCGAGAACTGACTCTAAATAAGTAATTGTCTTGTGATAATCTTCATTGGCTAAATGGAATTTTCCTAAAGCAATACTGGCTCGAACACATTTAGGGTCTTCTGAAAGGGCCTTCTTGAAGTGCTGAAGCGCTTTAGGGCGGTTGCCGTCGGCTTGTTCTTGCATCGCAAGCTCACACCAGAAGTGTGCAACCATCGCACGCGTCTTCATTTTCTTCTTGCTCAGCTTAACTAAGATATTCCCGTAATGAATCGCTTTATTCCACTCACGCGTTTGCTGATAAATGGCAACCAACTGCTGTAAAGCGCCTTCTTTATGATCAGGCTCTTCTACAAGCTGTTCAAAAATTTTCTCTGCGCGATCAAGAAAGCCTGAGACCGTATAGTCTTTAGCTAATTGTTGCAATGCGAGGTTTTTTTGATCGAGGGTAAGCCCAGACCGAGAGATAAGATTTTGGTGAATACGAATAGCGCGGTCGACTTCGCCTCTTGAGCGGAACAAGTTGCCCAAAGCCAAGTGAGTATCGATGGTTTCATTGTCTACTTGAAGTAACTCAATGAAGTGATCAACCGCTTTGTCAGATTGGTCTGACAGTAATAGGTTCAAACCCGTCACGTATTGGCGGGAGATCTGGTGTGATTGCTTTTGTTTTTCTTGCTGAGCATTACGATTACCCATATACCAACCATAAGCGGCTGCGATGGGTAAAAGTAAGAACAGTAACTCTAACATCAAATATGGCCTTTAAGCTTTAGTTTCAGCAGCGACCTGCTTTGATTGCTTATTGAGTTGCTTCTTCAAGCGATGAATTTTTAGTTGAGATCGCATGTGCATATTTCCAAAGACTAACCAAGCAAGAGCAAAACCTGAAACGAATACAACACCTAGCAAGCTTGACAGGTGGAAGCCGCCTTGCGCTAGCAAATAATTGAAATTCACGATTGTTTGGTTTTGAGAGCCTAAAGCCAGTGCCATTAGGAAAAGGGCGATAACAGCGACTATTTTTATAATTTTCATAGTTCATCACTCATTGATTAGTTAGCTGTACGATTATGCAGGAAAATTACTAATCAGACCACCATATTATGGTCATAAAAAAGCGGCATACATTATAGTATGCCGCTTTTCTTAATTCCGATAAGTAGCCTACAACCCTGAGTTTACTCGTTCGCGTAGCTCTTTACCTGGTTTGAAGTGAGGAACGTATTTACCTTCCAACTCAACCTTGTCACCAGTTTTAGGATTACGTCCAACACGAGGTTCACGGTAATGCAGAGAAAAGCTGCCAAAGCCGCGAATTTCGATTCGATCACCACTTTCTAGTGTTGAAGCCATGTGCTCTAAAATGTCTTTTACAGCGTCTTCAATTTCTTTTGCAGAAAGATGCGTTTGCTCAGCGCACAGTCTTTCAATCAATTCAGACTTAGTCATAGTTACCCTCGTTGGTTTTCTTTTTAGAAATTATAGACCTATAGGAAAAATAAGCAAAAAAAAAGGAGCCTTACGGCTCCTTTCTTGGCTAGATAGCTATAATTCTCTTAATGAGAAGCTATTATTCGCCTTTAGCAGCTTTGAATGCGTCTGCCATTGCGTTACCGAACGCGCCTTCATCAGACTTGTTCAGTGAAGCCATTGCTTCTTGCTCATCAGCTTCATCTTTAGCTTTGATAGATAGGTTGATTACGCGGTTCTTACGGTCTACACCAGTGAACTTCGCTTCAACGCTGTCGCCAACGCTTAGGATTAGAGATGCATCTTCGATACGGTCACGAGAAACTTCAGAAGCACGTAGGTAGCCTTCAACGCCTTCGATTAGCTCGATAGTAGCGCCTTTAGCGTCAACTGCAGTTACAGTACCGTTTACAAGAACACCTTTCTTGTTGTCAGCAACGTATGCGTTGAACGGGTCGTTTTCCATTTGCTTAACGCCAAGAGAAATACGCTCACGCTCTGCATCTACTGCTAGAACAACAGCAGAGATTTCGTCGCCTTTCTTGTATTCACGTACAGCTTCTTCGCCGGCAGCGTTCCAAGAAATGTCAGATAGGTGTACAAGACCGTCGATACCGCCTTCTAGACCGATGAAGATACCAAAGTCAGTGATAGACTTGATCTTACCAGTAACTTTGTCGCCCTTAGCTTGCATTTCTGCAAATGACTGCCATGGGTTAGCTTTACACTGTTTCAGACCTAGAGAGATACGACGACGTTCTTCGTCGATATCAAGAACCATAACCTCAACTTCGTCGCCAACATTAACAACTTTAGAAGGGTGGATGTTCTTGTTAGTCCAATCCATTTCAGAAACGTGTACTAGACCTTCAACGCCTTCTTCGATTTCAACGAAGCAGCCGTAGTCAGTTAGGTTTGTAACACGACCAGAAAGCTTGTGACCTTCTGGGTAACGCTTAGCGATTGCTACCCATGGATCTTCGCCTAGTTGCTTAAGACCTAGTGAAACACGAGTGCGCTCACGATCGAACTTAAGAACTTTAACTAGGATTTCGTCACCAACGTTAACGATCTCTGATGGGTGCTTAACGCGCTTCCAAGCCATATCTGTGATATGTAGAAGACCGTCAACACCGCCAAGATCAACGAATGCACCGTAGTCAGTAAGGTTCTTAACGATACCTTTAACTTCAGTACCTTCTTGTAGAGTTTCAAGAAGTTCGTCACGCTCAACACTGTTTTCAGATTCGATAACAGCACGACGAGAAACAACAACGTTGTTACGCTTCTGGTCTAGCTTGATTACTTTGAACTCTAGCTCTTTGTTTTCTAGGTGAGCAGTGTCACGGATAGGACGTACGTCTACTAGAGAACCTGGAAGGAAAGCACGGATACCGTTAAGTTCAACAGTGAAACCGCCTTTAACTTTACCGTTGATGATACCAACAACAGTTTCAGCTTCTTCACAAGCTTTCTCAAGTACGATCCAAGCTTCGTGACGCTTAGCTTTCTCACGAGAAAGTTGAGTTTCACCGAAACCATCTTCAACAGCGTCTAGAGCTACGTCTACTTCAGCACCAACTTCAACTTCAAGTTCGCCAGCAGCGTTCTTGAATTGTTCAGCAGGGATAGCAGATTCAGACTTAAGACCAGCGTCTACAAGAACGTAACCGTTCTCGATAGCTACTACAGTACCTTTAACGATGCTGCCTTGTTGGAATTCAGTTTCAGATAGAAACTCTTCAAAGAGTTGAGCAAAAGATTCAGTCATTATTTAATCTTCAATAATTAAACGTCCATGGGTATCCTACCGCATGGGGTTGATAAATTCGCCGGTCATCATCCTTGCGACCAACGTTCGTACTAGCTCGGCGAAATTACCCAGCCAGTTTCGATTCAATATAGTGTAGTGCTTTTTCGACTACCTGCTCAATATTCATTGAGGTGGAATCAAGCACTAGAGCATCCTCTGCAGGGCGAAGTGGCGCCACTGGGCGATTACGATCTCGATCGTCTCGCTCTTGGATCTCGCTCAAAAGGTCGTCAAATTTAACATCTAACCCCTTCTGTTGCAACTGTTTAAGGCGGCGACTCGCGCGCTCTTCAGCACTTGCATCTAAAAATATTTTCGCTTCCGCTTCAGGAAACACAACCGTTCCCATGTCACGACCGTCTGCAACTAAACCAGGAGCTGCGCTAAAAGCACGTTGACGACGTAACAGTGCTTCACGAACGCGAGGTAAAGCAGCGACTTTTGAAGCCGCCATGCCCGTCTCTTCTTTACGAAGTTCACCAGACACATCTTCGCCTTCTAAGATAACCTTCACTAGCTCACCTTCAGCGATAAACTGAACATCTAAGTGAGTTGCAAGCGGTACTAAAGCATCTTCTGATTCAGTATCCACGCCATGGTGAATTGCCGCTAAAGCCAATACGCGATAGATCGCGCCTGAGTCTAGAAGATGAAAGCCTAGCTTATCTGCTAGTAACATACACAGGGTACCTTTACCTGCACCACTTGGTCCATCAACCGTAATCACTGGGCTTTGAGAAGGCATCTTTTACTCCACGTTTTGTCGTAAGTTTTATTCTGTACTAGCGATTCGCCACTACTTTATAGGCGGCATATTATAGAGAAAATTTGCAAGTCGAGCGAGGTAAATCTCAGATAATTCCGGGGTGATGCTACAGAAACCAATGCAACCAACTCAATATCCGTTAACTTAGATAAATAAGGCTGTCATCCGCTTCTCTTTAGGCATAAAAAAGCCTCGCGATAAGCAAGGCTCATGATTTTGCATTTTTGTAGAGCAAAGAAGTAGTCGCTAAAAGACGCTTAGCCAATAATAGCTCGAACCGCTTCTAGGTCTTCTGGCGTATCAACACCAGCTGCAGGTGCTTCTGCCGCAACGTCTACATGGATTTTTTCACCGTACCAAAGTACACGTAGCTGCTCTAGGCACTCAATACGCTCAAGGGTACTTGGTTCCCAATTGATATAGGTATTAATAAAACCCGCACGGTAAGCGTAAATGCCAATGTGACGAAGCAGTGGAGATTCAGCAGCTGTACCATTGTTCGCGTAAGCATCGCGATCCCAAGGAATAGTAGCTCGGCTAAAGTACAGGGCATACCCATCTTTGTCGGTCACAACTTTTACGGCGTTAGGATTAAACACTTCGTCAGCATGAGTAATTTCCACACCGAGTGTTGCCATCGGAGCTGTACTGTTCGCAAGGTTGTTCGCGACCTGATTAATGATCGCAGGTGGGATAAGTGGCTCATCACCTTGAACATTCACGATAATATGATCATCTGGAATCTTCATAACTTCAATCACTTCAGCTAGACGCTCAGTGCCTGATTCATGATTCGGTGATGTCATACAAACGGTCGCGCCAAATGCTTTGGCCGCTTTTTCAACTCGAGCGTCGTCGGTAGCGATAATAACGTTATCGGCACCCGCCTTCATTGACTGTTCGTATACCCATTGAATCATCGGCTTTCCACCAATGTCAGCCAGTGGCTTCCCTGGTAAACGGCTCGATTGGTATCTCGCAGGTATAACAACCGTATAAGACATTACTTACCCTCATCCATTGAAACGGTGCGAGCTTCAGGTTCTAAAAGAACAGGAATACCCTCTTTAATTGGGTAAGCAAGGCGATCAATTTTACAAACAAGTTCTTGCTTATCCTTGTCAAAAGTTAGTTTACCTTTACATACAGGGCAAGCAACAATCTCAAGTAGACGGTGATCCATAGTATTCCATAACCTCTTTTATTCTTTTTAAAATTTGCTGTTGCGAATCTTCATCAAACTGCGCAGAAACTGGAAGATACCACCAGTTATCTTGAGCATATTCTTCGCATTTTACAGCGTCTTTTTCTGTCATAATCAGATTCATACCTTTCTTAGCTAAGGCATGAAGTTCATCTTTATCAAAATCTTGATGGTCGGCGAAGCCCTGTGTGAAAACCACGTCACCATCAAGGTTTTCCAATGTTTTGAAAAAGCGTGGCGGGTGACCGATACCAGCGAAAGCCACCAGCTTCTGTAATTCTGCCACAGACCTTTTCTGACCCGTCTTCAGGTTAACCGCTTGGCTTGGAAGCAAAGACATCGAGAACTCTCGCCCGCGCGCTTTACCGCCATTATTAACCAAAAAGTCTACGTCATCTAAACGAGATATAGGCTCTCTTAATGGGCCCAAAGGAATTAGGCACTCACTACCAAAGCGTCTCGCACCGTCGATAACAGCAAATTCAATATCGCGTTCAAGTGCATAATGCTGAAGGCCGTCGTCAGTGATGATGACATTAACCCCTTCGCTCAGCAAAGCCTTTACTGCGTTTGCGCGCACAGGGTCAACCGCTACAGGCGCACCAGTTCGCTTACGAATCAAACGAGGCTCATCACCAGAGTGCTCTGCTGGCGTGTTTTCATCCAACACTAACGGATAGTTTGGTGCTTTCGCCCCATAACCTCGAGAAACAACACCTGGCTTAAAGCCGTGAGCCTGAAGCATCTCTACCAACCAAATCACAACCGGTGTTTTGCCATTGCCGCCAGCGGTAATATTACCAACAACAATCACGGGTAAAGGCGGGCGATAGGTCTCTTTTTTCCCCGATAGATAAGCATCACGACGTTGACCGCTGATCATTTTGAACAGCAGACTCAATGGCCACAATAGTGGCCAGAGAAAGTATTTTAATGGGTGATTGTTAAACCAAATTTTTTCGATCACAACAAGACCTAATCTTATCCGCTGAACTGAATTCGGTGTAGTTGTGCATAAGCGCCATCAAGGGCGATGAGCTCGGCATGTGCACCTCTTTCTACAATATGCCCATCATCAACCACAAGAATCTCATCAGCTTGCTCGATAGTAGAAAGTCGGTGTGCGATAACAAGTACCGTTTTGTCTTTCTGCAGCTCTTCTAATGCAGATTGAATCGCTCTTTCTGACTCGGTATCCAATGCAGATGTCGCCTCATCAAGGATCAGAACAGGTGCATCTCTCAATAGAGCACGTGCAATCGCGATACGCTGTCTTTGACCGCCAGAAAGGCTCGCGCCATTTTCGCCAACAACCGTATCGATGCCATTTTCCATGCTTTCGATAAACTCACTTGCATGCGCAAGTTTAGCCGCGTGTTCGATCTGTTCACGTGAATACTGTTCTTCAGCTGCGTAAGCGATGTTGTTCGCAACCGTATCGTTAAATAGGTGCACATTCTGGGAAACAAGAGCGAAGTGCTCACGTAGATTTCTTAATTCATAATCACGAATGTCGTGACCATCAAGCTCAATAGAGCCAGAGTCTACGTCATAAAAACGAGTAAACAGGTTCGCAATGGTACTCTTACCCGAACCTGAACGGCCGACAAGTGCGACTGTCTTGCCTTTCGGTATATTAAAACTGACCTTATCAAGCGCTGCTTTCTCTGCACCTTGGTAGGTAAATGTTACATCTTTTACTTCGACTTCACCCGCTACGGTTTCAGGCTTCAACGTACCTTTATTTTGTTCCGTATCTAGATCCATCAAACCAAATAGGGTCGTACTCGCTGCCATACCACGTTGGAATTCAGACGTTACATTAGTCAGAGCTTTTAGTGGGCGTAGTAAACCAAACATCGCCGAGAACACAACAGTGAACGTACCAGGAGTAAGCTCTGCTTTAATTGAATCAACACTAGCAAGAAATAGAACAACTACGATTGCAAGTGATGCAATCATCTGAATAATTGGGTTAGCGGCCGCTTGAGCAGTGATTAGCTTCATGCTTTGTTGGCGCATTTGGTTACTAACTTGGTCAAAGCGGTGTTTTTCTAGATCTTGTCCGCCATACGTTAGAACGACTTTATGTCCTTTCAGCATTTGTTCTGCAGAAGAGGCGACGTGACCCATACTGGTTTGCATGTTCTTAGAGATCTTTCTGAATCGCTTCGATACGATACTGATTGCCCACGCGACAAGAGGGGCGACAGCGAACAACACCAAAGACAACTGCCAACTATTCCAGAACATCAGCGTCAACAGGCCAATAATACTTGCACCTTCACGGACAATACTGACTAATGCTTTACTGGTTGCCGCAGAGACTTGCTCTGAATCGTAAGTAATTCGAGATAGCAGCGCACCAGTCTGTTCTTTATCAAAAAAAGAAACTGGCATATGCATAAAATGGCTGAATATTTTACGTCGAATTTCCATGACCACATTGCCTGAAACCCAGCTCAAACAATAAGTTGAAACAAAGCCACTGATGCCACGAACGAACATCATGACAAAGATAATGAGAGGGAGCGTACGTAAAAAGTCAGATTCTGCATTACCAAAGCCTTCATCAAGTAACGGCTTTAGTAAGGAAATCATGTAGGTATCAGTGACAGCATTTATAATAAGCGCAATAACCGCAACACCAAGGCCGGCCTTATATAGTCGAATATAAGTCCAAAGTCTTTTAAATGTGACCCAGGTAGTTTCATCTGTTTGTGTTGACATAGAATCGCTTAATTTTCTCACAATAATCTTCCTATTCTACTCCCTTACGAAGCATCTGCCTATACCACTGTCTGCCTTGTTGTTCTCTAATCTCATGATATTGCCAACCTTCTTGACCAATACTGATGGTTATTTGGCCGCTTTCTCCAGTATCAAGCCAAGCACTCCCTGCGTCGTGATAACGTTCAATAACGGATTCACTCGGCATCCCCCATTGATTGCCTTTGGCCAAAGAAGCGATCGCTAACTGAGGTGAAACGGCCTCAATAAAACTGGCGATCGAAGACGTATTGCTACCATGATGAGGAACAAGCATTACGTCACTTCGAAGCCGTTCGCCTTCGCGTGCAAGTAACCACTCACTGACCAATTCAATATCACCAGTAAGTAACATCGAGAACTCTAGATCGGGGTCAAAAAGCCTGACCACGCACGAATGTGGGTTATACGCCCTCTTCACTTGTTTGGGAGGCCACAAGACCTCAAAAGCAACCCCTTGCCAAGTCCATACTTCTCCTAAAATACATGCTTGAATATTTGACGATTCTTGAATCGTAGATTGTCCTTGTTGACTGATATTCTGACTGGCTCTTACCCACTTAGGGTTGTAATTTTCAAGTAACGACGGATAGCCACCAGCGTGGTCAGAATCGAAATGACTCACTATTACACCCTCCAACTCATGAATTCCCCTCTGATTCAAAGTAGGAATAAGTAAGGATTCGACAATGGAACCTCCTGGCCATGCGTTACCAAGATCGTAAACAACAATCTGATTGTTCTTTTCTAAGAGCAAAGACAACCCGTGACCAACATCCAAGATATCGATAATTAGTTTGTCTTGTTGAGGCTTGCCGAACTCCCACCACAGTACAAACACGGTAATAATCAATATAGATAGTGCTCGCTTGAAATATCGACTGACAAAACCGAAAAACAAGATGAGGAATACAGACAACTCAATCGTGTGATTATCCACTTGAAACCAAAATCGTTCAGAGAAAGGAAGACTAAATACGAGAGGCTCAAGCGATAAGTCGACCAACATCCATAATTGTTCAGACAAACCATTGTTGAATGTAGTTAAGCCAACGCCACCTGATACTGGCGCCAATATTAAGCTAAAGAACATTGCCAGGAACAATAGTGGAATAACCACCATCGACACCCAAGGTAAAAGGAGCAAGTTGTAGAAAACAGAGACTAAGCTGACCCCATTAAAGAACAGCATCGAAAAGGGAGCAATCAGGAATGTCAGCATTAACTGAATCTTGAAGAGCTGCAGTGCTCGGTCGATAAATGTTGAGTTTGAATCGGATGACTGACTATTTAACGCAATGTAAAGAACGGCACCTAACGCACCAAAAGACAACCAGAAGCTACTCGATAATGCTGAAAATGGCCAAATTAGCAGAACCACGCACAGACTTAAGGCGACATACCGAAACAAACTGATATTTTGCCCACGCCACAAGAAATAGCTGGCGATAATACACATCACCAAAGCTCTCAAGGTGGGCAGCGTGAACCCAGCAAACCAACTGTAGAAATAGGCTAAGCCGACTCCGAATATTGTGGGCAACCAAAGAAGTGAAGATGATAGTAACCTGAATACCTTTCCTACTTGATAGCCGATAGCAAAGGCAATCCCAATATGCAGCCCCGAAATAGCCATCAAGTGAATCAAACCACTGCTTTTAAGTAAGTCCCAACGCTGAGAGTGAATAAGGTCTCGATAACCAAAACTCAAAGCCATAATGAGGTCTTGATTTGCCAGTTGACTTAACCTTTCAAGACTGTTTTCAAACCAATAGGACCGTAAGTTGCTATTGGTATGAATGCGATACTTTGTATTAGATCTGTAAATTGCATTGGCAACCACACCTGCGCTAAACAGATACTTTTCTAAATCAAAGCCTGCTTCATTGAGTTTGCCCCATACAGGCTTTATATACACAGATAAATTGACATCATCTCCGAGTGTTAACTTAAAAGGAGTAAACAAACGTAATTTTATCAATTGAGGAAAGATTAATTTTTCGCCGCCAATTGATCTAGCTACTATTACGCTTTCAAAACCGTGGCTATTTTCACTAAAAAGGCTAACAACCGAAGCATTTATGGTAGTATTCTGCCCTGATTGAAATAAGCGACTCGTTTGTATTTCAATTACATTCCCTAGGCAGATAACTAGTATCAATGCTGTTGCTAGACCTCTTGCACTCCGGAAAACGCTATACTTTGTTGATGCTAGTAGTAACAACAGCATCAATGGTGCCCAAACCCAATGAGGCATCACAGGCCAGAAGCTGGCAGACACAACTGTCGCAGCAAATGAAATCAAGAACCAAGTGTTAAACAAGAGAGTAGCTTCCTCCTATGCCAAGAAAGTTTATCAAACGATTTATGCCTGACCATGAGCTAATCAAGCGTCAGAAAGCATTGAAAGTTTTTGGCAATGTTTTGTACAACCCCAACTTATGGTGTCTTAATCGTCGCTCTGCGGCTGGCGCATTCGCTGTTGGGTTATTCATGGCGTTTGTCCCTCTACCAAGCCAAATGATTATGTCTGCAGGCCTTGCTGTCGCATGTGGCGTTAACCTCCCTTTGGCTGTCGCACTTGTTTGGATCAGTAACCCGGTCACTATGCCCGTTCTCTTCTACTTTGCTTATAAAGTCGGGGCGTTTGTTATGCATGTACCACCTCAAGCCTTCCATTTCGAATTGTCTTGGGACTTCATCTTGGCGCAAATGAATACAATCGGGCCTCCTTTCTTACTGGGTTGCCTGATTTGTGGCGTGGTTTCAGCAATGATTGGCTACTTTGGTATTCGCGGGTTATGGCGTTACTCAGTAGTAAGAAGTTGGAAGAAGCGTCAAGCAAGGTACTGACAACTTTTCCTTGTCGTTCAATCTATCCTTGTATGCGCTTCACTTAAACCGCACACAAGTTAAAGTCAGATGAACCGCAGAACTCTGCAATATTGGGATGTAACCACAGTCGTAAAGAATGCAGATTGAATTCAAAAAAAAGGATCCCATCAGGGATCCTTTTTTGTGTATGCCATTTGTCTATCATGCTACATGAAGTATTACTAAGCGCATTACTTCGAGCTAAGCACCGAGGCAGGGTTTAACTTGGCTGCTCGTGATGCTGGGTACCATGTCGCCAATAGGCTCAATACAATAGCAGTACCAGAAACTACAACAACATCCGTCATATCGAGTTGCGAAGGCAAGAAGTCGACAAAGTAGATATCACCGGACAAGAACTGGTGATCGACCAACTTTTCAAGCCCTTTGATAAGTGTCGTGAGATTAAGCGCGACTAACACACCTATTGCACTGCCCACCAAACTACCTAACACGCCTGAGAATACGCCCTGCCAAACGAAAATGCGTTTCACAAGGCCGTCCGATGCGCCCATGGTTCTTAAAATCGCGATCTCTGATGCTCTGTCTTTTACTGCCATCATTAGCGTCGAGACAATATTGAAACAAGCCACGCCAATAACCAGTACCATCACTAGGTACATGATGGTGCGAACCAACTGGATATCTCGATACAGGAAACCAAACTTCTGTTGCCAGCTTCGTAGATACACATACACATCAAGCTGGTTACCCACCTCACGCACAATAGAGTTCGCGTTCAGAACATCGGTCACTTTTAAAGAAACTCCGGTTACTGCCTCGCCTAGGTTTGCATAAACTTGAGCATCGCCAATCGGGATTAGCGCCAAGCTGTGGTCGATCTGGCCATTAAGCGTCAGTAAGCCAACCACTTTCACTCGAACACGTTTAGGTGCTTGAACCTTAACCGACCCATTCACCGTCGGGATCATCAGAGTCAGGTAATCACCGACTTTCGCGCCAAGTACATTGGCCACGCCAGATCCCAAAATGATTTGTTGTTGCCCTGCCTTAAAATCGCTCCAAGCTTGCTTATCGATAAAACTCGATAGGCTCGATACTTGTTGCTCAAGTTGTGGGTCAACACCGCGAACTTCAATTGCTTTCAACTCTTTGCCTTTTTCGGCAAGCGCGGTAATTTTCACATAAGGGGCTGCAGCAACGACTTTATCGTGCTTTACCGACTCCTCAATCACATGCTCCCAGCGAGTTACTGGTTTATTCACGCCCTCAAACTCACCGTGAGGAATGACAGAAAGCACTCGTGATTGAAGCTCTCGCTCAAAACCATTCATTGCAGATAAGCCGATAATGATCACCGCGACACCAACAGCGATACCAATCGTCGAAGACAAGGAGATGAACGACACCATTTTGTCTCGTTGTTTCGCCCGGCTAAATCGGCCGCCTATCAATAGAGATAAAGAAGAAAACACTTAGCTCTCCTCTTTTTCTACGTTGACCAGTAAACCATCTTGCATGTGAAGTTGGCGATCCATCTTACCGGCAAGTTCACCATCGTGAGTCACAACCAAAAAGGCAGTATCGTACTCACGGTTCAGTTCGCGCATTAAGTCGTAAATAGAAAGTGCTGTGTTGTGGTCTAGGTTACCAGTCGGCTCATCCGCCAACACTAGCGCAGGCTTGTTCACCAATGCACGAGCAATTGCCACTCGTTGCCTCTCACCACCTGAAAGTTCTGAAGGTCGGTGGTCAACACGATGACTTAGCCCCACTTTATCAAGTAGCAACTGTGCTTCTTGTTTAGCTTTCGCTGGCTTCTCTCCACCTATCAACAACGGCATTGCTACGTTTTCTAACGCTGAGAAATCAGAAAGAAGATGATGGAATTGATAAACAAAGCCAAGATGCTGGTTGCGAAGCTTAGCCTGCTTATTCGAACTCAAAGACGCTAAGTCTTGTCCGAGAAAGCTGACACTACCATCAGAAGCATCATCCAACGCCCCTAAAATATGCAATAGCGTACTTTTACCTGAACCGGAGGTACCAATGATTGCTACTAGCTCACCCTTTTCTATTTCGAAGCTGACGCCCTTGAGAACCTCAGTATCTAACGAGCCTTCACGGTACGTTTTACGGATATCATTACATTGAAGGAAATTACTCATAACGAAGGGCCTCAGCAGGTTTTACAGACGATGCACGATAAGAAGGGAATACAGTGGCAATCAAGCTAAGTGCAATAGCCAGAACCACAACAACCGCAATTTGGATTGGATTAATCAATATTGGCAACTGTCCACCAAATGAAAACAGAGCAACACCCATCGTCTCTAAAATAGTATTGAGGTTCGAAGCTAAAATCACGCCCAGGATGCCACCAGATAATGCGCCGATCACACCACTACTTGCACCTTGAACCATAAATATCCCCATGACTTGACCATCACGCATACCTTGGGTTTTTAAGATGGCGACTTCGGACTGTTTCTCCATCACCACCATAATAAGCGCAGAAATAATGTTAAACGCAGCAACACCAATGATCAGCCCAAGCATCAAACCCATCATGTTTTTTTCCATTCGAACGGCTTGGAATAACTCACCACGTTGGTCTCGCCAATCGCTCCACACCCAACCTTCCGGTAGCGGTTGGTTTGATAGTTCTGCCACTTCAAATGGGTCATCAAAAAACAGTCGCCAGCCTGAAATGGTGTCTGATTTATAGCGCATCAAACGCCCAGCATCGTTGATATCTGTCACCATCAATTGAGCATCGATATCCGAACCCGTGTTAAAAATGCCAGCTACGGTAAAATTTCGTTGGCTAGGTATGCGCCCTAACGGTGTGTATTGGCTGGCACTGGTGACCATTAAGCGAACTTTGTCGCCCATAGACACTTTCAAGTTTCTTGCCAAGGTATGACCAAGGAAAAGCTGATACTGACCAGCTTTGAGTGAAGACAGTCTGCCAGCAATTAAATGATTCTGAAGAGGGTCATCTGAATTTGGCTCAATACCGATTAACAAGCCCGCAGATAACTGAGCAGGACTTTGGATCACCGCTTCACTGCGAACAATAGGTTCTACGTGGCCATTGAGCGACATTTGCTCCGCAAAGCTAGGTGCTTGAGCAGAAAGTGACGTTGTGCCTCCTTGCTCGTAAACGACGGCTTGAGGAAGGACACCAAGAATTCGGTCTTTTAACTGCGCTTCGAATCCATTCATTACCGACAAAACAGTAACCAGAGACAGCACACCAATGGTAATTCCGGCTGTCGACATATAAGAAACAAAACGGCTAAAGCGATCACCTGAACGGCCTTTCAAATAACGCAGGCCAACAAACAATGAAATAGGATGAAACATACTTTGAACCATCTAAAGGAGATGCGGGTTAATGTAACGGGTATTGCCGTTACTGTGTAGGGGTTAATTGAAAATATAGAGTGAATTATCTCAATTAGTTAGGCTTGAAAAACAGAACCTTGTCAAATAGCTAACTTTCAAACAACTATTTGAGACTTTCAATTAACTGACCTTGATTACTGCGGCCACATAGCGATAATCAATAGATCACTTCAAGGAACTAACGCATGACAGAACAAGAGTTTTTTACCGTTCACCACAGCCTTACCGCTAATATTGAGCCAATGGACAGTAACTTCGCTTTACCTTCTCAGATTCAGTTCGAATCAGAGATCCCTGCCCCTTTTGTAGTGGCAAGTGAATTTAGCCAATTGGATCTATTAGCTGACAGTGCTCGCAACGAACTGAAAAACAGCGACTTGAAGAATGTCATCAGTTTATTGGATGCACAGAACTCTAAATTAAACCTCTTGTTGAGCTTTATGTTATCGCAACAAGATGATGAACAATTTCGGACCCACACGTATTCATTTGGCGCGAGTCAGTTCTCGTGTTTTTCCAAAACAGATATCGAAGCGGGTCGCTTAGTTAAAGCCAAGCTCTTTATCGAGCACCCTGCCGCCGCTATCTATTGCTACGCGGAGGTCTTCGCTAGCGAACCTAAAGATTCAGGCTTCGAAATCAAATTCAAATATGCTCATCTTCGTGATACTGACCAAGACTTGTTGATCAAGGCTGCGCTCCATCAACAACAAAAGCTCTTACGTCAACGCTCTCTAGAACGAGATAACAAGTAAATAGACATGACAAAACAATCCATTTTCACACTACCTAAGCTCAAAGGTGCCGGTGACAAAAAGCACATCGGTAACCTAGTTGGTTCATCTCTCGCGCTTACTATCGCTAAACTAGCGGAGCAGCATAACAGCCATACTTTACTTGCAGTGCCTGATCCTCAGATCGCACTCAAGCTTCAATCTGAAATTGAACAGTTTACGGCACATGAAGTTGCGTTATTTCCTGACTGGGAGACGCTGCCATACGATAGCTTCTCGCCGCACCAAGAGATCATCTCAGATCGTATAGCACGCCTTTACGCACTGCCAACGCTAAAAGATGGCATCACGATCGTTCCGATCAGCACGTTATTGCAACGCCAGTCACCGCGCGACTTCTTACTACAACACACGTTAATGGTGAAAACAGGCGATCTCTATTCACTAGAGAAATTACGTCTGCAACTCGAAAAGTCGGGCTATCGCTATGTTGACCAAGTGTTTGGCCCGGGTGAATACGCTAGCCGTGGTTCTATTCTCGACCTGTTCCCAATGGGCAGCAAAGACCCGTATCGTATCGACTTCTTCGATGACGAGATCGACACGATCCGTACTTTCGATCCTGAAAACCAGCGCTCTATCGAAGACATCTCTGAGATTCGACTGCTGCCTGCTCACGAATTCCCAACCTCGGAAACAGCGATTGAAGATTTCCGTATTCGTTGGCGCCAACAGTTTGATGCGCGCCGTGAACCAGAATCAGTTTATATGCAGGTTTCTAAAGGCACGTGGCCTGCTGGTATTGAGTATTGGCAACCGCTGTTCTTCGAGCACACCGAAACCTTGTTTGATTATGTTGCCGATGAAGCGCAACTCCTGATTCTAGGTGATGTCGAGACTGCAGTAGATTCGTTCCTAACGGACGTTTCTCACCGATACGAGCAACGTGGCGTTGATCCACTACGACCACTGCTGACACCTGAGCAACTTTGGTTGAAGAAAGACGAGCTGTTCGCACACTTCAAACAGAAGCCACAGGTCAACCTAAGCTTAGACACGATTGAAGAAAAAGCTGGGCGTACAAACCTTCCGGTTATGCCTCTGCCTGATCTCAGCGTTCAACATCAGAATAAAGAACCGTTGTCTAACTTAAGAAAGTTCACTGAAGCCTTCGATGGCAAGGTTGTTTTTTCGGTTGAGTCTGAAGGCCGCCGTGAAGCTCTGAGTGAATTGCTTCGAGGCATCAAAGTTCGTCCAAGCGAAGTTGAAAACCTCGACGCGGCAATTAAAGGTAAAGATAAGTTCACCCTGATCCTAGGTTCTGCTGAGCATGGCTTTATCCACGAAGAGCAAAACATCGCCCTTATCTGTGAAAGTGATCTATTGGGTGATCGCGTTATTCAGCGTCGTAAAAAAGACAAAAAAAGCGTAAACAGCGACACCGTAATCCGTCACCTTGCGGAACTTAAACCGGGCCAACCCGTTGTTCACATTGACCACGGTATTGGCCGCTATATCGGCTTGCAAACACTTGAAGCGGGTGGGATGAAAACCGAATACGTAACACTTGAGTATCAAAACGATGCCAAGTTATACGTGCCTGTTGCCTCTTTGAACTTAATTGGCCGCTACTCTGGTGGCGCTGAAGATTCTGCACCGCTACACAAACTTGGCGGTGAAGCATGGCAGAAAGCTCGTAAGCGCGCCGCAGAGAAAGTCCGTGACGTCGCAGCCGAACTGCTCGATGTTTACGCCAAGCGTGAGCTTAAGCCGGGTTACAAATTTGTGCTCGATCGTGGTCAGTACGCAACCTTCAAATCTGGCTTCCCGTTTGAAGAAACCGATGACCAAGCGATGGCAATTAATGCGGTAATGTCTGATATGTGCCAAGCAAAAGCCATGGACCGCTTGGTGTGTGGTGATGTTGGTTTTGGTAAAACAGAAGTCGCAATGCGTGCCGCGTTCGTGTGTACCGATAACAGCAAACAAGTGGCCGTGTTAGTACCGACAACGTTACTTGCTCAGCAACACTTTGAAAACTTCCGCGACCGTTTCGCCAACTTGCCGATTCGTGTTGAGGTTCTGTCTCGATTCAAATCAGCCAAAGAACAGAAATCGATCATGCAAGATGTCGCCGACGGTAAGGTCGACATCTTAGTGGGTACTCACAAGTTACTTTCAAGTGACCTTCAGTTTAAAGACCTTGGCCTGTTGGTTGTCGATGAAGAGCACCGCTTTGGTGTGCGTCAGAAAGAAAAAGTGAAAGCAATGCGTGCGGATGTCGATATCCTAACGCTCACCGCGACGCCAATTCCACGTACATTGAACATGGCAATGAGCGGCATGCGTGACTTGTCAATCATCGCAACACCACCAGCACGACGCTTAGCAATAAAGACCTTTGTCCGTGAGAGTGATGACGCGATCGTCAGAGAAGCGGTACTTCGTGAAATCATGCGTGGTGGTCAAGTTTACTTCTTACACAACCAAGTAGACACGATTGAAAAGACGGCTGAGTCACTACAGAAACTGATTCCAGAAGCGCGTGTCACCGTGGCTCATGGCCAGATGCGAGAGCGCGAACTAGAACGCATCATGAATGATTTCTACCACCAGCGTTTTAACTTGCTAGTGTGTACAACCATCATCGAAACCGGTATCGACGTACCAACAGCCAATACCATCTTAATGGACAGAGCCGATAACCTTGGTTTAGCACAGTTGCACCAATTGCGTGGGCGTGTGGGTCGATCTCACCACCAAGCTTATGCCTACTTGCTAACACCTCCCCCGAAAGCAATGACCAAAGATGCGGTTAAGCGATTAGATGCCATAGCTTCACTTGAAGACTTAGGTGCAGGCTTTACACTAGCAACCCATGACTTAGAGATTCGTGGCGCGGGTGAGCTGTTAGGTGATGAACAGAGTGGTCAAATCCAATCGGTTGGTTTCACCTTGTACATGGAGATGCTTGAACAAGCAGTTGAAGCATTGAAAGAGGGGCGAGAGCCATCGCTTGATGACCTACTGCGTGAACAAACTGAAATTGAGATGCGCCTGCCTGCACTGTTGCCTGATGACTACATCCCAGACATCAATACACGTTTGTCTACTTATAAGCGTATTGCGAGTGTGAGTGACACCGACGAATTGGCAGAGTTGAAAGTCGAGCTGATTGATCGCTTCGGCCTTCTGCCGGATGCTACCAAGAACTTGTTGTCAGTTTCAGAGCTAAAATTAGCCGCGGCGTCTATCAAAGCGAAGAAAATTGAGGCTCATGATAAAGGTGGATTCTTAGAATTCTACCCGGATGCTGACATAAACCCGACCTACCTTGTTAAACTGTTGCAATCTCAACCGCAAAAGTTTTCAATGGAAGGACCAACAAAGTTCAAGTTTACGATACCATTGGTCGACAGACGGAAACGAATTCAATTTGTTAGTGATTTATTGGGCGAATTCAGACAGAACTTGCTTCCTTCGCATAAGACCCAATCCACTTGCACATATAAATTATCCAGCCGGTAGTTCGGCTGGAAGACGGAGTAAAAATGAAAAGACTGATCCCACTGCTACTATTGTTCGTCTCACTGCCAAGTTTGGCGCAGAGACAATTTGATATAGAAGTGATCATTTTTAAGCGTGCTGTTGATGCAGAAAAAGTGAATGAATCTTGGCCAAACACACAGCCTCAGATTTCACTTGAGCGCGTAGGTTCATTTCAAGATACCCAATACCGAGCGAAGAAAGGCGTGCAGATGCTGCCTTACTCGGAATACAAGTTAACACCTCAGAAAGACAAGCTACGCAAACACGCAGGCTTTGAAGTTCTGATGCATACCGCTTGGCGTCAAGGCGACCAAGGCAAAAGCTCGGCACCGGTTTTCCACATTCAAGCCGGTAAAGACTTCTCTAAACAGTTTAATGCCGACGGTTCTGAGAAAGGTGTAGTAACAGCAGTAAATACTGATGGTTTTCAAGAAGAGACTATCGATAAGCCGCTTTACGAGTTAGACGGCAAGCTGCAAATCTACGTTCAGCACTATCTATACGCTGAAACGACATTGGATTTGAAAGCGCCGAGCGTTCGTGAAGTGACACTACAAGAGCAACAAATCGAGCTAGATTCACCTGTAAGTGGTGCAGAAAGTAACGTGCAAGTGGGTAATCTAACGGAGATTTCTCCGACGGTTGAAGTCCAAGAGTTTCTTAAGAGCTACCGCATGGACCAAAAACGTCGTATGCGCAGTACAGAAACTCACTACCTTGACCACCCACTTCTTGGAATGGTTATTCAAGTTCGACGCGTGGCGCAGTAAGTTACTTGCCGATTCGGCTATAATTATATAAGTAATTCAATCCGCCCTCCTAGTGAGGGCGTTTTATTAAGTGCTATCTATCTTTATTCTGCACTGAATCCTTTGTTCAGTACTTACATGTAATTCGGTATTTCTTATGAGCCCTGACTTTCAGATAAATACTCAACACCTCAACCTAAAAATCATTGAAGCCTCAGACGCTCAAGAGTTTTCGCAGCTGGTTAAATCCTCCCCGAGTTTATTGCCATGGCTCGACTGGTGCCACGACGAGTTTTCGACCGTCGAGGCCGAGAGATTCATTCTTGCGACTCGCTTAAACTGGGTTAAAGCCGATGCGTTTGGCTTTGGTATCTTCGAACGAAAAAGCGAAAAGTTAGTCGGCATGGTGGCCATAAATGAGCTTTACCACACCTTTAATATGGCAAGTTTAGGTTATTGGGTGGGTGATCAATTTCAGAGAAAAGGGATAGCGAAAGAAGCAATGCTTGCCCTATTTGAATTTTGCTTCGCAATGCTCAAGTTGACGCGTTTGGAGATTGTCTGCGATACAGAGAACCTACCCAGCCAAAAGCTGATCGAGAAATGTGGCGCTGAACGTGAAGCCATTGCAAAGAATCGCTTTATCTTTAACGGTAAACCGAAAGATGGCGTGGTTTATTCTGTGTTACCTCCATTATCTTAATCGCTTAATAGAGTAACAATCCGAAATAACACGTACTCGACACGATCGAAAAAGAGCTCCGAAGAGCTCTTTTTTATTATCAGCGTAATGACCTTAGAAGGCTTACCTGATTAGTGAAGCTTTAGGTTTGGACGAAGGACACGGTTAATACGACCCACCAACATCATCAGTGATGTTTTGATTAAGCCGTGAAGTGCCATCTGGTGCATTCGGTACAAAGAGATGTAAACCACACGAGCAATACGTCCCTCAACCATCATCGAACCTTTAGTCAGGTTACCCATCAAGCTACCTACTGTAGAGAAACGGCTTAGTGAAACCAGTGAGCCTTTATCTTTGTAGATGTAGTCTTTCAGGTCACGGCCGTTCAGCTTAGCGATGATGTTGCTAAATGCGCAGCTTGCCATTTGGTGAGCCGCTTGCGCACGTGGTGGAACAAACGAACCATCCGCTTGTGTACATTGCGCCAAATCACCGATAGCAAAGATGTTGTCATCAAGCGTAGTTTGCAGCGTGTTTTTGACAACCAACTGGTTGATACGGTTCGTCTCAAGACCACCGATGTCTTTCATGAAATCTGGCGCTTTAATACCAGCAGCCCATACCATGATCTGTGCTGGGATCTTCTCACCATCTTTGGTCGTTAGACCGTCAGCGTCAGCTTGTGTAACCATTGTCGTTGTACGCACGTTGACGCCAAGCTTAGTTAGCTCAGAATGTGCTGCGCTGGAAATACGAGGAGGTAGAGCTGGAAGAATACGCTCACCCGCTTCAACAAGGTTAACGTTCAGCTTGCTTGAATCTAGGTCGCCAAAACCGTATGTACGAAGCTCTTTCACAGCGTTGTGAAGCTCAGCAGACAGTTCAACACCAGTAGCACCCGCACCAACAATCGCAATGTCTACCGTACCTTGACCATTCTTAGCGTGCAGCTTTAAGAACTGGTTGTTCATTTCTGTACGGAAACGGTGTGCTTGCTCTGGGCTATCAAGGAAAATACAGTTGTCACGAACACCTGGGGTATTGAAGTCGTTTGACGTTGAACCTAACGCCATCACAAGAATGTCGTATTCAAGTTCGCGGCTTGGCATCAGTAACTCACCGTGCTCATCAGTCAACTCGCTCAACGCAATCACTTTACGTTCACGATCGATATCGTTCAGGCTGCCCATTTGGAAATCAAAGCAATGGTTTTTCGCGTGTGCGCGGTAGCTTAGCGCGTCAACACCTTCATCCAATGAGCCAGTGGCTACTTCATGAAGCAATGGTTTCCATAGGTGGCTTGCTTTACGGTCTACCAGAGTAATCTGGGCACGTTTCTTACGACCTAAAGTGCGGCCTAGCTTAGTTGCTAGTTCTAAACCACCAGCACCGCCGCCTACTACGATAATTTTTGTCACAATGACAATCCTCTACAAAATGAATAAATGGGGTTCGGCTCGATTACTCCAACCGATAAATTCTATGTATCTACTCGGCCTCAATTCCAAAGGCTGCGGCTCATTTGATGACTGTGATAATAAGTAACAACAGCTCACTGAGTAGTTAGAGGGATTACAAGCAACAAACATTGGTTTGTCACTTTGCTCACGAGGATGAAAAAGGTGTCTACCTGAGAGGCAGAGCACAAATTATGGGCAAGTTTTATCACTCACTCTCAATTTTTTTTGACATTTATCAAAATATTTTGCTTTAGAACATTATATAGCAAAAAGATGACCGCAACAAAAATCCTTACCCACAATGAGGATTCGTGACTGATTAGTTAACGTTTGCGCAAACTCATCGATAAAATCTATATGACTAGGGCACATTGACCTTTTCACGGTCAAATTTCGTTCGATATAAAAGCGTTTTAATCGCGGCAAGGGGGAAGTAGCCTGGTCATTCTAAGCAAATCTCCCTCAACAAAGAGTAAAACGCTTTTTGCGGGGTGCTCAGCTCGAACCCTTCGGGCATCGCTTGCTAATTTGGATAAAAAAACAGCACTCAATTGAGTGCTGTTTTATAAAATGACGGTAATCCTTAAGCGTTTTTAAACGCCTTCATTGCCTGTAAGTGTTGAGAGATCTTTTTGAACTTATGACTCTCTTTTTCGTCCCAGACAACTTCGTAGTAATCTTCTAGAGCAGAAGCTGTTTTCGTATTGTCGTGAATTTCATCTTCACGAGAAAGCACCACTAAACAGCGTCCTTTGTTCTTCATACGATACTGAGCGACACACTTAGTCGCGATGTCTTCATACTCTTCTGGGCGATCAATTCGACCTACCATGTTGTTCTCAGGGTGCAGATTAGGGTTGAACACCACCTGCTTAATCCCACATAAGAAACCAATACGCTCAGACCAAAAACCACCCAAACCTACACCACAAATGATTGGATGTGGATCATCGGATTGCTCTATCACTTTATGCACTTCTTTTAGCAAATGCTGCATATCGTGTTTTGGATGCAAAGTACTGTAGTTGATGAAACGAACGTCATCATCAATGAATTGCAACTGCAGTATTTTTTCGTGATTGCCCGGGCTTGTTGAGTCGAAGCCGTGTAGATAGATAATCATTGTACCTCCCCCATTGAATATTGGTACGTTTTGATCAATCTAACACGAAAAACAAGGTTTTAAAGGGAAGACCTCTGAAATTATATTTTTCACTTCCTAAACGTGATCATAGCTACATAAAGTGTGACTAAGAGCCTCTGCTTCACGCAGATAACTGTCATCGCCCCATAGCTGATGAGCAAGTAAATACCACAGCATTGCCATCATTTGGCTTCTTGGTAACCAGGCTTCTACTCCGTCAAGCCACGATTGGGGATCATGGATACCTCTTAGCTGACAGTACTTATTAACAGCTTCTGTAACTGGTAATCGGGCAACAGCAATAGTCAGCGTAAGATCAAGCCTTGGGTCTGCTAGCGCTGCGTATTCCCAGTCAATGATCTTAATCCCATCTTGATTCTTCACAAGGTTATAGCCACCGAGATCAAAATGACACAAAGACAGGCCTACACTTGGGATACTTGGAGCCACGCGCCACTCTTGATAAATCTTAGTGCAGGTTTCAGTCTTATGAACCGCATCAAGCTGAAGCCAGTAGTGGTCAACTCGAGCCGTATAACTGAACGGTTGGAGCGGCAGGCGCGCAGTATTAACCAAATGCACCGAGATCAGCGTCTTCAGTAAATCATCCTGCTCGAGTCCTTCGTACAACGTCTCACCCGCGATCCATTCAACCAATAAGCCTTGCTCATTGACCACTATCGGACTTGGGCCGATATCTAGGCGCTCAATAGCAGACAGTACTTGATACTCTTCATGGCGAGAGATGAAGAACGCTTTGGTGATGGGGGTAATTGGACGCCAAACATACGCGGTGCCATCGGCTAAAACCAATTTCCAACATCGATTAGTCAACCCACCTGTAAGTGTCTGTGCTCTGATTGGAGGCTCAGAAAAGTAGCCATCAAGAGAACTCAAACTGGTATCAAGAAGCTTTGCTTCAGACCAAGAAAAAATCGCCATATTTACTCCCTATAAACGTCTTAACTGCCCTATAAACGTCTTAATTTCCCTACAAAAAAGGCACTGACCAAAAGCCAGTGCCTCTTCATTAATACCAATCACAGCAAATAACATGTACTGCGTTGAGGCATGACTAAGCCAAGTTAATAGCACACTAAACCATTTAAGAAGCTCAATAAGCTAAATTAAAAACCCAGTAAGCTAATTAGAAGCCAAGTAAACTTAATTAAAAGCCCAGCAAGCTCTTAGATTGTTGCTTACGGATTTCAGTTTCGTCAGCCCATTCAATCAAGCCAGACTCAAGATCCATTAGGCGCATGGTCATTTTGTAGTATACGTCTTCGTCGCTGCCCGCTTTCTTAACGATGCTTGATAGGTTGCCGTACAACATGTACTGAGCACCAACCATTTTACCAAATTGGATTGCTGAGCTTTGATTTACAAGCTCATCGTTATTTTGGAAATTCAATTGTTCACGAACAGACTCTACACGGTCCATATCAACGAAACGGAACTTACCAGAGTTCAGCATTTTAGTACTGATGGTATCAGTGATTGACTCAGTATCGATGTGCTCACTTGTTTTGTTCTTGATTCGCTCTACGAACACGATTGGACGTTGATCACGAGTAATGTAAGACACAGAACCAGACGCCATCATGCTATCGACCATTTCGCCCGCAATCGTTTGAAGGTCAGTTGAACCGAAATCGATTGTCGTGGTTTCTACTGATTGTGCATCACCGTAGCTTACCTTGTTTGAACAACCGCCTAAAATAACCGCTAAACCTAGTAGCGCAATGACACTCTTTTTCATTTTGTTTCCTTAACTAATCACTAAGCGGGGTTACCCACTCTCTTAAATTTTTGTATTTTCGAATCCTTAGACCCGTTCTATCTCGTCTTTGCTATAAAGCTTGGAACCACTCTAAATATGAGCGGTTCCAAACGAAAGTTTACTGCTCTCTGAACTGAACTCTGAACTGAGTCGCTTTCGGATTTACCGACACTTCCGACAACGAAATACTTTCAAAGCCACGAACAATCGCTTGCTTCCAAGGTCCTTGCTTTAGGTTGACCTCAAGACCAGCATCGTCGTACCAGTAAAAGCGATAAAGGATATGTTGATCGCCTTTATAGTTACTGTTTAAACGCACGATTCCTCGCGTATGACCGTCGACGAGGTCAGTTCGGATATCTTCAACCTGTAAGCGGCTACCCAATACCTTATCACCAAAGAAAACGTTCTGAGTTTGACTATCTACCTTACGCCAGCTGTATTATCAGCACAACCAGCCAGAGCCATAACCGCTGCTAAGCTCACTAACCACTTTTTCATTACAGCCTCCCTAGCTGTTTATGCCACATTGTTGCATTGTTTCCTTGTCGAGAAATCCACACCAAAGTGGTCTGCCCTTCTCGAATATCAAAGTCATACGTTTTAGTGCCCGCTTCTAACGTATATTGACCACTGTTTGCTACAAACGTGCTGGTCTTTATTTCCGCAGGTAAAGATTGCCAGCTTCGAGTGTCTGGTTGTTCCGTGAATGCATTCCAGACATTGAACAAAATGTTACCGACATCGTTACCTTGAGTTGCTTCTTTACGGATGCGGTCTTTCGCGACCACACGTAACGCTTGGCGAATAACAATGCTCGTCATACGTTCAGATAAATCATTCTGCGCCATCGCATTCACATCCGTAATCAAATGCTCAGACAACGGTTGCCCGCTGATTCGTAGCGCAGAAAAACGTTCTACGTTTTGGCGCGGGTAATATGGCAGCGCCAGAGAGTATATTGCGCCCTGATCGCGACTGTCATAAATAGGTAAATCTAATCGCCAACTGTCCATCGCTTGAACTGCACTTTGTTCTTGAAGCACAATTACTCGCCCTTCGCTTGCCCCTAACTTAGATGACTGTTTGTAGCGCTTTTTCAGTGTTGCTAAATCTTGTCGCATGCCTAAGCGAGCAGCTGTTGCCATGGTTCTATCGATGATTTCTTGGTTCTCAGGCATGATGGCCAAAGCACGTCGATAGTCCACATAAGCGCTGTTCAGATCGTTAGATGCTTCGTAAAGCAGGCCAGACAAAAACATCAAATACGCATTTTGCACAGATTGCAGCTTTTTACCCGCATCAGGATAATTCGCAAGAATACTACCCACGTTGGCAGACAATCCTTGAGATTTTGCGTCGCTAGCAGCACTTTCTAACTCAGCTTCACGTTGTTTCTTGGCTTGTTCCTGAACTTGGTTAGCGCGACGCATTTCGATCACCGCACCTTCTAAGTCGTTTTTCTTTAAATAATTCAAACCAAGATATAAATGCAGAAAACCCAACTCATAGTCAGCAGGCACATACTCGGTAATATTGTCATTCACAGCCAACGCGCCGACACTGGTTGCACTGTCTGATACAGAGATCACCGCTTTACTTTGCTGATCTTTTACTGCCTGATCGGCCAGTTCGAGCGACGACTTACTCTCAGGATATTTTTGATCAAGTAGATTAATTCTACCTTTTTCAAAGTTATCAAGAATGTCACCTGCTACGTAATCTGGTAACTCTTGTTGAGCCGTTGAATAATCCCCAGACTTGACTGCTTGGTAAATTTCTTTGTTTTGCGCGCTGTAATGACTGAACAGGCTCCCTGCCGACATATTCGCACAACCCGCTGTCAACGCCGATAACAGGGCAATGGAAGCGAATCTAAACTGGTGCTTCACTTATCGTCTCCGTGCATGTTTAAAATGCCAACTTTGTTAGGGTCTGTTGACCTTTCGTGGTTAAATTTTGTTCGAGATAGAATCGTTTTAGGCGCGGCAAGGAGTATGTAGCCTAGTCATTCTAAGTTAATACTTCTTAACAAAGCATAAAACGATTCTAGCCGAACCCTTCGGGCAGTCTTTGTGGTTCATTTCTACTGCGTTATCAGCTTCTCATGTAGGCTAGCTACACCTCAAAGCCTCTGCCTTGTAAAAATTTCCCACAAAGTGCTGCAAAAATCAGCTCGAAAGTTCAACAGACCCTAGTCTCATTATCAAAACGAAACACGCTGTAAAAAGGATATTAAGCAAGGTAATCCCTTGCTTAATTAGCTCTGCCTGAGCGAAGCCGATATTCAGACAACAGATAAAACTAAAAGTTGGCATACAAACAACAAATTTTCCAACTCGCTGTTTATGTTAATTAACCATTAACTTGTATTAACGAGATCATTAACTGTTTCGTTAGCTTATTAGCCTTTTAATTAACTCATTAAAAGCGGGCCAAGCGGGCGGCCACCAACCAAATGCATGTGAATATGGTAAACCTCTTGGCCACCGTGAGAATTGCAGTTCACAATAAGACGATAGCCATCTTCTGCAATGCCTTCTTCTTTTGCTAACTTACGAGCAACAGTAAACATACGTCCCATCATTGCTTCATCTTCCGTTTCAACATCATTCGTTGTTGGAATCAGCTTGTTAGGAATAATTAGAATATGACTAGGAGCACGAGGGTTAATATCGCGAAATGCGGTTACTAAATCGTCTTGGTATAGTAGATCTGCTGGGATTTCTTTATTGATGATCTTACTAAAAATGGTTTCTTCAGCCATGTTTCTCTCCGATAAAACATTTATTTTTTAATGCTTTGAGTATGCGCTATGCCGCATCAAACCACAATAAACCTGCTTTAAAGCATAATAAAAAACACCGTGCAAATCAAAAAAAACACGCCTTGCCTCTCAAGAATGGCATATTGGTTAGAACAAAGGACTATTTTTGACGTGTGCGTCATAAAATGCGTAAGCCGAGCTCAATAGAATCCTGATAATTTTGTTAGTTTTGTTTTGACCTGGTATTAGGTCCACATTTATTTAGGGAGAAAGTCATGAAGGGATCTGTGATCAAGCGTATGTACGCTGGTTTCGCACTGATCATCATCATGTTCGCAGTCACGATAACCATCATGATGAGCAGCATGAATCAGATACATAGCAATTTTGAGAGCGTCTCAAAAGTCTCATTGCCGCTGGTTGCGCTTTCAAACCAAACAAGTGTCCAATTACTTTCCGCTGACAAGTCATTTAAAGACTTCTTAACCACACAAAATTCTGAGCGTATGTCTGCAATGCGTACAGAGTTTGCTGCATCACAAAACGCTTTTTCTGAAGTTCTAGGTAGCCTAGAAACAGCAAGCCAAGACAATACCTCGCTCACTGAGCGCATCACGCAATTAAGAGCGATGGAAGAACGTTACTTCACCGAAGCAGATGAAGCGATGAAGCGATGAACAATTATATCGCTATGTTTGAGGCGCAAGAGCAAGTACAAAAAGCATCACGTGATTTCCAACGCTTACATTCAGAATTGACCGTTGGCATGAAAGAGTACGTTGCCGACCAAAAAAGCATCTCTGTAAAAGTGATGGCAAAGAGCTACTTTATTAAACTACAAGACGCCGAGGTGATTACCTCTGATGCACTAGCAAGTTCTGATGTTGCCTTCGTACAAAAAGCCGTCAACCAAAACAAAAAGGCCGTTACCCACCTAAACTACGCGTACCGTGGCTTAGCGACACAATTGCCTGCGATAAAAAATGTTTTCGATGAATCGGTTAAAAACTTCACCAAAGACGTGGGACAAAAAGGCGGTGTTTTAGATAAACATAATAACTATCTGAAAGCGAAAGAAGCCTTGTACATCAACATTGCTAATCTAGCCGTTGAAGTCGACCAAGCAATGGCGGTACTGGATTCTTTCAACGTCACAGCGGAAGAGCAACTCAACTCATCATTAGCAGATGCGAGCAGCATCTACGACAACGGTCTATTCAAAGCGATTGCAATTGGCATTGTTGTCACCGTATTCGCTGCAGCAATTGGTTACCACATTGCACATAGTGTAAGAGAGCCACTAACGCGTATCCTAGGTACATTAGAAGGCCTGACTGAAGGAGATATGACTCAGCGTATCGATATTCGATACGACAACGAATTCAGCCGAGTAAGCCGTCACATCAATACCTTAGCCGACAACCTGCACAATATTCTGGTGAAACTGAATGACGCTTCAGATGACCTAACCAATACTGCAAGCGTAAACCAAAAAACCTCTTCTGAGACACAGGCTCAATTGAACAGCCAGCGTGAACAAACAGCAACCGTCGCAACGGCAATGACACAAATGTCTCACTCTGTACAAGAAGTAGCAAACAGCGCGCAAAGCTCGTTAACTATGGTTCAACAAGTAGAATCGGCTTCTGAATCAGGTCGTCAGGTCATGAACACCAACATCAGTACCATCAATCAACTTGAGGTGCGCCTGACTGAATCCGTGGGTGCTGTAGGCGAGCTACAACAAATGAGTAGCCAGATTGGCTCTATCCTCGATGTTATTCGTGGTATTGCAGATCAAACCAACCTACTTGCACTCAACGCAGCAATCGAAGCCGCGCGCGCAGGTGAACAAGGCCGTGGATTTGCTGTAGTTGCAGATGAAGTCCGAGTACTGGCACAAAAGACAACTCAATCGACGTCTGAAATTGAGACCATGATCAGTAACCTACAATCAAGTTCTAAAACAGCAAGCAATGTGATTGAAAGCTGCATGAGCGATATGGATATGTCGGTTCAACAAGCTTCAAGTGCTAATAGTGCTATGGAAGAAATTCAGGCATTGATTCTAGAAATCAGTCGAATGAGTACGCACATTTCTCAAGCCGCGGCTGAGCAGAGTGAAACTTCGGGTGATATCGCGCGTAACATTGAAGACATCAACCAGATTGCTGATAAGAGTTATCAAGCGATGTCATCAATTGCAGAGGCAAGCCAAAACCTAACAATTCTGGCAAACCAGCAAGGCGATTTAGTTCATCAATTCAAGCTATAAGTAAACGAAGAACCAATAGATATTCACCTGAAATGTTGGGATATCTCACCCAATAGTGATAACTAATTGAACAAGGGCAACTTTTATCAAGGGTTGCCCTTGTTTTTTATGAGCTTTGTCATTATATGATTATAAAGGCTTGCTGCTTCCCGTTTTTCTTTCACCTTTATGAGCGAGCCGCTATTAAGGAATTTATATGGCTGTTCATGTTGGCATTATCGATCAAGACCCCATTCGGTTGATCACCCCACTACTCGACAACCGAACGATCAGCACTCACATCGTGTTCATCGGTGACAAAAATCAAATCAGTATCTATCAACGCTTAGACAGCGTTTTGCAGAAGCGTGATATTACGAGTGAATTTTTCGAGATTCCAACTATCGTAAACACCTCTGCAATTAAAGAATCGATCCAAAACCTTGCTGAAGACTTAAAAGCTCGGGGACAAGAAGTGAAGCTCAACGCAAGTTGTGGCCTTCGTCACCGCCTACTGTCTGTCTATGAAGTATTTCGTACTTACCACTGGCCAATCTTTGTTGTTGAACCAAACAGTGACAAGCTGTGCTGGCTTTACCCGAATGGGAAAGAAGACGCACAAGTTCAAGACCGCATCACTATCGATGACTACTTAACGGTATTCGGTGCTCGTGGTGAATTCAGCGATGTACAACTGTCTCCGCAACTTGACCAAAAACTGTATGAACTGGGTGAGCGTTGGGCAAGTAACGCATTAGAATTAGGCCCAGGCCTTGCTACATTGAACTACCTTGCAACGACCTGCCGTAAAGAACAGAGGCTTGATGTGGGCTTGTCTGAGAAGCAACAAGGTTATCGCGAGCTGAACATGCTGTTGAGCGATTTGGTTGAAGCTAAGATTGCCACTTATGACAATGGTATTTTGACGTTTGCCAATGAAGACGCGCGACGCTTCTCAAACGGCGAATGGCTTGAGACATTGGTTCATAGCACCGTAAAGCAGATCCAAGATGACATGCCGACCATTCAAGACCGCTCTTTGAATGTTCAGGTTTATCGTCAACTCGGTGAGCGTGAGGTTCGTAATGAGCTTGATGTTGCTTCTGTAGTGAACAATAAGCTGCACATCATCGAGTGTAAGACCAAAGGTATGCGAGATGATGGCGATGATACCTTGTACAAGCTGGAATCGCTCAGAGACCTGCTAGGTGGCCTACAGGCCCGTGCAATGTTGGTGAGCTTCCGCCCTCTTCGTCATAATGACATCACACGAGCAGAAGATCTTGGCCTTGCATTGATTGGCCCTGACGAATTAAAAGATCTTAAAACACATCTCGCGGCATGGTTTACCGCTGCCGGTGGTGATGAAGATTTAGAGTGCTAATTTAAGAAACTCGAACATATCGAATTCTCAAAAACAAAAAGGCGAATGACCGCTTAAGTCACTCGCCTTTTTTGTACCCGTAACGATTATGCCAATCGTAGTAAATGACTTATATCCACTACCCCGCCCGTATTAACAAGGTCTAAACTTTACAGCATCTAGATATTCACAAGGTTTAGAGCTCACAAGGTCTACGTTTACAAAGTCTAAAGCTCGCAAGGTAAAAAGCTCAAAGGACTTGTAAACACGCAAAAAAATGGCCACATCATTCGATGTGGCCATTTTCAAAATTTGAAGTCGTTTTAAGACTTAAAGCAATTGAAAACTTAAAGCAATTGAAAACTTAAAGCACTTTAAAACTAAAAGTACTGTTACCGACTTAAAGCATTTTACGAGCAGCTTCTACAACCACTTTGATTGAGCGCGCTTCAGTTACTTTTAGTGTCTCGTGATCAGGTATCTCTTTTTGAGTACGGTTGATGATCACACCAGCAACACAACCTGCTTTCAAACCAGAACTTGCACACATTGTTAGTAGCGTTGCAGATTCCATTTCGAAGTTAAGAACACCCATGTCTTGCCATTCTTGCATAGAACCCTGGAAACGCTTAACCACGCGACCAGAGAACGTGTCGTAACGCTCTTGACCTGGGTAGAAAGTATCACTTGAAGCGGTTACGCCCATGTGAACTGCTGCGCCTGATTCTTCAACTGCTGCTTTCATTGCTGTAGCAACTTCGAAGTCAGCAACTGCTGGAAACTCCATAGGAGCGAAGTGCAGGCTAGCGCCGTCTAGACGAACAGAACCCGTAGAAACAATCATGTCACCCACGTTTACGTGAGGTTGGATCGCACCAGTAGTCCCAACACGTAGGAAAGTACGAACACCAAGCTGAGCAAGCTCTTCAACTGCGATAGAAGTAGATGGGCCGCCGATACCTGTTGAACATACAACAACTGGCTTACCGTCTAGCTCTGCGCGGTAAAGCGTGTATTCACGGTGACTCGCAAGAAATACGGGATTCTCCATCTCTTCTGCAATTTTTTGCACACGAGCAGGATCACCAGGAATGATCGCAAGAGTAGCACCGTTAAGATCTGCTTCAGTAACACCTAAGTGGAAAACAGCTTGAGACATAGTTCGCTCCTTTTGGCTTATTGGGCTTTTTACCCTTATTTAAGCTCATAGTAAATTCGTGGGGTACGAACACACTCTAACCAAGCTCATAATGAAATGAAGTGACGAACATCACACCAATGATCGCAACAACATTTCAGGTTTCACGAAAAACCGATTGGCATCACAAAAATAAGCAATCCGAACGGCTGCGTTGCATACTAATGAGACAAAAAACGCCTTTAACGTATGACCGCTAAAGGCGCTTTTATGCGAGATGCTTCTTATATAAGACGCTTTTAAAATTAAGAGCGTCTATGTCTGAGAGCTGAACTTAATCCGATTTAGACTTGAATCGAAGCAGGCGCAGTGCGTTGAGTGTCACCAGAGCTGTCGCGCCACTATCTGCAAGAACGGCAACCCAAAGCCCGGTAATACCAAGCAAACTGGTCACCAAGAACACACCTTTCAAACCGAGCGCTAGTGCTACGTTTTGACGAATGTTATTCATAGTCGCTTGCGACAATTCAATCATCGCGGGCAGCTCAGTTAAACGGTTGTGAGTCAGTGCTGAATCTGCCGTTTCAAGCGCAACATCAGTACCACCACCCATAGCAATACCGACATTCGCCGTTTTCATTGCTGGCGCATCGTTGATGCCATCACCGACCATAGCAACATGTGACTGTTGAGATAACTCTTCAACATAAGACACCTTGTCACTTGGAAGCAGGCTCGCTTTATATTGCATACCAATTTTGCTGCTGATCGCTGCTGCGCTTCGTGGGTTATCCCCTGTGAGCATGATTGATTGAATACCCAAGTCATTAAGTCGTTCAATCGCAAGCTTAGCGTCACTACGTAACGTATCTTGCCAAGCAATCAAACCAATCACAGTCGTAGCTTGTTCTGTTGACTCTTCTAGATCTTTAAGCTCAAGAGCAACCACAACCGTCTTGCCCTCGCCTTCTAATGCTTCTACCTGAGAAACCACATCGGGTCCAAGAGCGAACGTGACTTTAGACGGTGATAAAACCTGATACTTAACACCATCGACATCGCCTTCAACACCGCTACCAATGAGCGCTTTCTTGTTGTGTGACTCAGGGATCTCAACATTCAGCTCTTTAACTTTAGCGACAAGCGATTGCGCCAAAGGATGAGTCGAACCAACTTCAATCGCCCCAACTACACGAAGCATCGCGTCTTGTTTCCAACCTGATAGAGGTTGAATATCCGTAACCTGAGGCTTACCTTCAGTCAGCGTACCTGTCTTATCGAAGGCAATCGTTTGAATTTTCCCTAACTGCTCTAGTGCCGCGCCGCCTTTTATTAATGCGCCACGTTTCGCCGCTGCTGCTAAACCAGAAGTAATTGCAGCAGGTGTCGAGATTACCAACGCACACGGACAAGCAATCAACAATAGAGCTAGACCTCGGTAAACCCAGGTTTCCCAAGGCTGCCCGAACAGCAATGGTGGGGTGATGATGACCAACAGAGCCACCAACATCATTAGTGGTGTGTACCAGCGGCTAAACTTATCGAGGAAACGTTCAAGCGGTGCTTTACGAGATTCTGCTTCTTCAATCAAGTGAAGAATACGGTCGATCGCGTTCTCACCCTGTTTTGACGTGATGGTGATACGAACGACTTTATCGACCACCACAGCACCAGCCATGATGCTATTGCCTTCGATATGTTCGACAGGAACAGACTCACCCGTTAGCGCACTTTCATCAAAGCTCGCCGCGTCGGTAATAAGTTGACCATCAGCAGGTAAACGAGAACCCGCCGCCACTTCAATCACGTCACCAGGAACAAGTTCACTTACTGCAACGTCAACACGGTCGCCGTTGATAATCTTGGTGGCATTTTCTGGCACCAATGCCATTAAGGCTTGAACACCACTTCTTGCTCTTGATGAAGCAAATGCCTCTAGACGCTCACCAATCAAAAACAGTAACAGAACCATCGCAGCTTCAGCGGTTTCGCCAAGGTATAAAGCACCGAGCGCGGCAACACTCATTAAGGTTTCGATTGCAAACGGCGTACCTGAACGTGCCAACTGAACTGCTTTCTTGGCCACTGGATACAAACCAAGCAAACAGGTTGCGGTAAACAAACCTTCACTTAGTTGAGGAGAAGTACTTTTCAACAGTGCTGCGAAGAGCATTGCGGCTGCAATCGCTATAATTTGTAAATTAGGTTGGATATGAGCTTGCCAAAAAGTCTCGGGGTGCTGTTTTTCTTTTTTAGAACCAACTTCCGAAAGAGGGAAGCCCGTTTTGATAGAGACCTGTTCAATGGTGTCGGCAAGACTTTCATTGTCGAATTTCACAACTAGCTTTTCGGTGGCAAAGAGAACTTTGGCTTGAATAACACCTTCAATGTTACTAACGGCTTTCTCTATTTTTTTAGCACAAGCTGAGCAGTCCATTCCTGAGACCAACCAACTTTTAGAAAATTGGGCATTTAAAGTTTGAGTAGAGGACTGACTGTCTTCTTCTCCACTGTCTGAACCACAACAATCATCTCCTGACGATGAAGACGCAGTAGCAGAAGAGCTGCAACATGAAGATGAAGTACCTGCTGCGGTAATGCTTGAAATTTTAGGGCTAGAGCAACTTGCTCCAGTCGCTTGTGGTTGAACGTCCACTTTTGTTGAGCGGCACGCTGCGTGTTTTGCGCACATAATGTATCTCCTTAATACTCAAAAGCCTTGAGGTTATTGCTCACTCATGAGCAACAGAACCTTAAGTACAACAAAAGTATAAACCTTGGAGACTACTCCAAGGTCAAGAACAAATTGTCCAAGACCAAGAAGAAATTTACAAACCAACTAATCTATATTGGAGTGTCGCTGTTATTGCGACTTGAGCTCTTTACACTCTTCTCTGTTCGCCGATACATCATCAATAAGAACGGCATCATGTGAACAGAATGGTTGTGTATTCAAGCTGACTATCGACACATCGTCTTCTACAGGATCAACTTGGGAACCTTGCATAAGCTCTGCAATATGATAGCGAAGCACTAGGGTACCGAGTATTCCGAACAAAACATTGCCCAAGGCTTGCCCATACAGCACACCCAATGCGCCATACCATTGCGAGCCTAAGTAAACGAACGGCAATGTACCGAGAGTGGCTTTACCCAGATTCAGTGCTGTCGAGTAAAGCGGTTTACCTAAGTTATTAAAAGACGTGTTGGCAACAAACAGTGCGCCGTTGAAGGTGAAGGTTAACGCCACATAGGTACAGAATGCGGCAACAATAATTGCTGCATCACCTTGTAGGCTAAAGCCTTGGATCACATAGTCTTGGACAAAGTATAAGAGAATACAAACGGCGATGGTGTACGCCGTAGTAACCAACAATGAGTTGTTGAGTGTTTCTTTTACTCTGTCCATTCGTTCTGCACCAAAATTTTGCCCAATAATAGGGCCCACAGCGCCAGACAAAGCAAAGATAACCGCAAAACAAACCGGCGTCAGACGACCTATCACAGCAAAGCCCGCGACAAAATCCTCTCCGTATTGTGCAATCCCCGTCGTTACAATCGCATTACCGATAGGCGTTGCGGTATTGGTGATAATAGCAGGCAGCGCAATAGCCAATATTGGTCGAATATTAATGCGCCATTGTACAAGAGAAGGGGGAGCCACCAGCTGGTGACTGCGAATCAAAGGGTAAAGCGAGAAAAAGAGCACCGAAAAACGAGCAAAGACAGAAGCGATAGCCGCCCCTTCGATGTTCCAACCAAAACCAAAAATAAACAAAGGGTCGAGAATCGCGTTAACAATGCCGCCCGACAAGGTCGCCCACATCGAACGTTTGGCATCACCTGCAGCTCTCAAGCCTGCACCCGCAGCCATCGCTAGCGCTAGAAATGGCCCGCTTGGCAATAAGATCTGCAGGTAAGCTTGCGCCCGCTCTGCGGCAACCCCCTTTGCACCAATCGCAGCAAGCAGCTCTGGGATATAGGCGAACATCACCGCAGTAATCGTCAAACTGATGACAAAAGCGGTCAG
The DNA here is from genome assembly GCF_041439815.1 of Vibrio sp. 1F279. Classification (NCBI taxonomy): domain Bacteria; kingdom Pseudomonadati; phylum Pseudomonadota; class Gammaproteobacteria; order Vibrionales; family Vibrionaceae; genus Vibrio; species Vibrio sp. 1F279. The sequence goes on from NZ_JBGOOU010000008.1 coordinate 142,538, forward strand.
CATAATACTCGTGGCGAGGTTTCGAGCGTGTTCTTGATTCTTTGAACCAATAGCTTTGGAAACCAACGCACCCATAGCAATAGAAGTACCGATCGAAACGGAGGTAGAGAAAAATGTCAGTGTGCCTGCAAAACCAACAGCCGCGGCCAATTCGACTTGTCCCAACATACTGATGAACAACATATCGAGTAAATCGACCACGAATAACGCCATCAAACCAACAGAGCCAGCCCCCGACATCACCAATATGTGGCGCATCGTTGAATCTTCTACAAACTTCGCAGTTTGATTTGACATGAAACCTCCAAAAGTTGGAACACCACAAAATAAAGCTCTATAAGCTAGTCAGCCACAAACTAGGGATCTACAAAAAAGATCCACCAAGAAAAGCTCTACAAAGAAAAAAGGCGCTAGTGCGCCTTTTCAATTGAGGGTATTGAGAAAAATAATCGTTCTTAACACACCACTATACATGATGTTTAAAACTATACCTGATGTTTAAAGCATTCATCTAAGTTCTTGCCGATTGCTCTCAAAACATCGGTTCGAGTAATCATACCCACTAGCTTTTTGTTATCGAGTACCGGATAAGCTTTGGGTTTTCCAACTTGCATCATATCTGCCAATTCAATAATGGATAACTCAGGTGATACCGAGAGAACTTCTTGGTACATACAATCACCTACAATATGCGTGTCTTGGCAGAAATAGCTCACCTTCACTAACTTCTCGAGTAAATCTTGTTCAGAAAGGAAACCAATCACTTGTTCATTATCATCAATGACTGGACCACCCATATGATGGCTGCGCATTACTCTGTCTAACGCGAGACTTAACGGCATGTCAGGAGTGAATGTCACAACCTGCGGCGTCATGTAATCTTTCACTTTAATAGAATGCATTGCGTTCTCCCTAAAATACGTTTTGTTATCGATTTTTCTATCGTGTTACCTTAATTGTTGTCTAAAATCTTGATTTTACTAAATGGATTTCAACAATTTTATTGATAGGCAAAACCTACCAAAGCAAAAAACGAGGTAACAAAAGGCTTGCACGCATGCCTATGAAGCAAAAATTTAAACACCGCTTACAAACTCTTACCTTTGATTCCTCCCATAAGCTAGCCTGAATACATAAATACTGTAACCTTCATCACACTAATAATAAAAAGCTCAGCTTAGGTAATTTATGCAACACGACAACAACATGTACGTGTATGTTTATGCAGACAACGAAGGTACAGAGAACACACTTATCGCTACTGTCGACAACCAAGAAAAGCCCCTAATCTCAAGCTGTTTTAATGAGATAAAGCGCATGTCTAACTTAGCTATTGATCTTGCAGCAGAACACAACTTGAAAGTGAAACTGGTTAAATACGGAAGAGAACAAGAGATCGACTTCGGCCTATTCCTAAAATAGCGCAGTCATAACGCATGTCTTGTTCGGCAAGCTTAAGCAGCATGGTCAACAGCACAGAACACCGTTGAATAACATGTTATGAGTAGGCAATCACCTTGACAATGATTGCCTACTTAATTCAACAGCGAATACCTACCACGGTAAATATACGAAAAAGGCCAGCATTCGCTGACCTTCTCATTCACGATTTCAATCGCTATACGTTATTTGCTAGCTCTTAACGACTGGCTAGTAGCTACTAACGAGTGCAATAGGCTTCCCACAAACGCGCTGCCTTTGAGTAAGCTTCAGCCTTATCGTGCGTTTCTGCGAATAAAATTGCCGTCATACTATCCACAACACTATTCGCCATCAGCTCCATCTCATCTTCCGGTGTACCCAGTACACATTCAGAAGGTAGAGGCAGCTCAGCATTCATCGTGCCTTCCCAGTAGAAAGATTCCACCTTTTCAGGAGAACTCATCCAGACAGTTTGGCTTACCTTGGGGTTGTATTCTGATTCGCCATTCATGCCTTTAAATGAAATCACCGAGTGGGATTTATTGCCAATCACATGCTCAACTTCTGCATGAAGCTGTGGGAATCCAGGGTGAAAGCTGCCACGCAAGCCTAAACGTCCACCACCAGGGTTCAATGCACGAACAACGGTATTAATCGGAGTTCTCAGTCCATAACGATGTTTCCAACCAATCATAGTTTGAGCTTGTGGGGCGAAGTTCGCCAAAGGCAAGTAAGCAATACCATCGGCTTCTAGAATCTGCTTTGCGTCTTGCGGATCTTGCGCGCTGCGAACGCCGACACATTCTAAATGCGTTTCGGCATGCGTACGACCACTGGGTTTGTCCATGTAGCCATGCATTAATACTTTATAGCCGTTGTCAGCTAGAATTTTTGCTGCCAACAGGTTCCAAGGCTTTCCACTGGCGTTATCGTTACGCTTACCTGCATAACACGGCCAATCGATATCAGCACCTAAGTCTGGCACTCGAGATTGAAACGCTTTTACAAAGCCTGCGATCTCTTCATTGGTTTCATTCTGCACACGAATCAACATCAGTAGCATAGCCATTTGGTCGTCACCGACCTCTCCGCTTAAATACTCATCCATGATGCGGTAGGCTTGTTCGAATGACAAAGGCTTACGACCTCTTTCCCCTCGTCCAACTGTACGAATACACTCTAAAATACTACTCATTGATTGTTTATTCTCTTCCGTTGATATCAATAAAATTCGAATACGTTTTCGATTCTATGACACCCGCAGTTCATTGCAAAGCGATTCAGGTGCTAGCGTGCTAATTACCAATACACTGATTGGTATTCTAAAAGTAAACTTACTGGTGTAAAATTAGAGTATGCAATGCTAACCGCGACATATTGAGTAATATCCAGATGACGGTAAAAAAAACACTAAGCCAAAGAAAACGCGAATCTATCGTGGCCGCTGCCATCGCAGAGTTTACCGAGCATGGCTATAAAGCCACCAGCATGGATAAAATATCGAGCCGCGCGGAAGTATCAAAGCGCACGGTTTACAATCACTTTGCGAGTAAAGAACTGCTACTGGATGAGATTTTAGACAGCATTTGGAGCAAAACACTCGCAGCGACTCAGTTCCCCTATCAAGCCGAACAACCGCTAGATGAACAACTTACCTCTATAGCCAACCAAGAACTTGAGCTTCTCGAGTCTGAAGGTTTCATCGACTTATCTCGCGTACTGTTCTCTGAATATTTTCATAACGCAGAACTCGCGCATCAAGCGATGGAAAAATATTCTCAAGCAGAAAGCGGCCTGACGACTTGGATCAAAGCGGCATTGGCTGATGGGCGTTTGGTTGAACTCGACCCATTGTTTGCATCCACTCAGTTTATCGCCCTGCTGAAATCTTTTGCATTTTGGCCACAGATCATTGGTCATGCGCCCTCTCCTGATAAGCAGCACAAGCAAATAATCATTAATTCCAGCGTCGAGATGTTCCTTAAACAGTACCAAGCGTAATAAAAGTTGAGCTCTGCTAAGTTTTGTTGGGTTTAATTAGAGATGCGTAAACGAGTGATGTATCATGCGCTCGTTCTACGCTTTCCTGTTTAGCGGTTGCAGAATGTGATTCATACCAACCTTAATTCGGACACAAAGACCAATATTCCATGCCAAAGTTGATAAGCAAAATTTGGGTACATGCTTTTATGCTATTCGCTATGTTAGTGGCCACCGTCAGTGTGGACAGTATCGCGAACGCCAATGCTATGCAGGTAACTCAAAATCTATCAACCTTATCGCTGAACACCGATTCCTCATTCGACACCAGTGACTCATTCCCATATTCCAGCGCGCAACCCAATGTAGAACACCACTGCTGTGGCTCTGTATGCTTGCTTAAAATGCCACCGTTGATTGTGTCAGAGTCTTTTGATACCCAAATTGGTTCATTGGCTTTGATCGAGAAAGAGCCTTCACACAAGGCAATCATGTCGCCACAAGCTCCTTATCGCCCTCCTATTTCTTAATTGTTTGTCCCTGTTTGGCAACGCTTGCCAACGTATTACTAATACAGCTCTATCGCTGTAAACAATGACATCCAAATTTAGGAAATAACACATGAAAAAGCTATTTAGCCTATTCGCAGCTCTGATCATGAGCGCCTCAATTAATGCCGCTCAGTTTGAAGAAGGTACTCACTACAAGATCCTCGACGTAGCGAAAGCAGATAAGCCAGTCGTTACCGAATTCTTCTCGTTTTACTGCCCTCATTGCTACAAATTTGAAGGCGTCATTGAGTTCCTTAAACAAGATCTACCAGAATCAGCAAGCTTTCAAAAAGTGCACGTAGCGTTTATGGGCAACGACATGGCTGTGCCTATGGCAAAAGCTTACGCGACCATGATTGCACTCGACGCTGAAGACAATATGGTTCCAGCAATGTTCGCCAAAATTCACGAGAAGCAACAGACTCCAAGAAACGAAGCGGAACTGCGCCAGATCTTCATTGATAACGGTATCGATGCGAAGAAGTTTGATGCGGCCTACAACGGTTTCGCAGTTAACTCAATGCAGAAGCGTTTTGATAAGCAGTTTGATGCGAGCACATTAACTGGCGTTCCAGGCGTATTAGTTAACAACAAATACATCGTAAAACCGGATCAAATCAAGAGCTACGAAGAGTACAACCAGCTGGTAAATTACCTTCTAACGCTTTAATCAAAAGCAATAATCTTTAAAACCTCCAAAGCCAGCGACCTGTTCGCTGGCTTTCTTGTCTATACGAATGAAGTGAACGCGCGATGGCACGCTCGAAGATCATTCAGATCGCCCTTGAATACACGTCAGAATCACTGTTCACTGGCATCCGTCGTTATTTCTCATATACTGCACCCTATTACGTCATCCACTACTCTGTAGTACTCAAAATATTAGTACTCGAACATTGGGCACCTTTATGATTATTCTGACCACTAACTTTGGCGACATCGAAATTGAACTTAACCTTGAGAAAGCGCCAGTAAGTTCAAAAAACTTCCTTAAATACTGCCAAGAAGGCTTCTATGAAGGCACCACATTTCACCGTGTGATTGAGGGTTTCATGATTCAAGGTGGTGGACACACTATCGACATGACAGAGAAGCCAACACACGCACCTATCGTCAATGAAGCGAATCGTGGACTAAAGAACGTGATTGGCTCAGTGGCAATGGCTCGTACAGACGCACCACACTCAGCAACGGCGCAGTTCTTTATCAACCTTGACGACAATGATTTCCTTGACCATACCGCGACCAGCAACGCAGGTTGGGGTTACGCAGTGTTTGGCAAAGTATCGGCAGGCATGGACGTGGTCAACAAGATTGCGCTTGCACCAACCACTACTCGCTGGGGACACGAAGATGTACCTTGCGAAGATATTGTGATTACCAAGGTCACGATTCGCGATTAATTCAAAATTAGCAGTCAATTCGCTTTTTTATCAAATAACGAAGCAATGTTGGTGCTAATTGCATCGGTATTAGTTACGATGACAATAGTTGTAATGTCATCATAAGAATTAGGTACTGACGAATGTCACAAGAATTTGATAGACAAAATAGCTTTGGTTGGATGATCAACGTGATCGCCAATAAAGCGAGCAAAGACTTCGACACAGAATTGAAAGAACATGGCTTAACCATTGCGCTCTGGCCAACCTTGATGTGCCTATGGGAAGAGGAAGGTATTACTCAGCGTGATATCGCGGCAAAGTCCAAAGTCGAGAATTCGACAACGACACGAACATTAGACAAGTTAGAAAAGCTTGAACTGGTTGAACGCAGAGCCGATCCAAACAGTCGTCGTTCTTTCAGAATCTACTTAACGGAAAAAGGGAAAGCACTCGAAGAACAACTCGTTCCAATCCCTATTCGTTTAAACAAAGAGCTAATGAACGAGTTGGACGCTAAAGAACAACAGCAGATGATAAAGCTACTTCAAAAGATGGTCGCAGCGATCTGATCTTACTGTGACCGGAGCTTACTGTTAGTACATGCTTAATGAGTTCTAAACTTGCACGAACCAACAACCAATACTCGGCCTTGCGCCGAGTGTTTTATTTTCGTCTAGACCATTTGATATAACAAAATAGCGAACCAATAATCACCGCTCCGCCAAGTAGCTTTTGCATCTCAACCGTTTCACCCAACACGCTGACACTCAATAACAATGTCCACACTGGCTCAAGAATCATGATCAATGCCGCCACTTCCATGTTCACGGAGTGCTGACCGACAGTTTGCAATAAGTAACGGATCGATGTCGCGACAACCGCTGAGACGATAAACCAGAATATTAAGGTTTGAGTTATTTCAAACTCTGGTTGAGTGGTCATCGAAGCAAACGCTAACCCACTAACACCCACCACAAAAAGCTGAACGCAAATTGAAGCTATAGGTTTGATATTAGTAATCACTCGCTTATTCATGACAAAGTGAACCGAAAGCAACATCGATGCTAATAGGAAATAGAGCTGACTCTGCTCAACGTGCCAACCGTTAGTTAGGGTCAGTAGCAACATACCGATAATCGCAATTGGAAATGACATCCAGAAGGCACGATTAGGCTTAACTCGAAATATAATCCAAGAGACAAACGGCGCGATGATCATAGCTAAGCTCATGATAAACGCTCCTTCCGACAAACTTTCCGTCATCGATACTGCATACACCCAGACTTGCAATGAAGCAGACAGCAACAAGCCAACGCCGCAAAGAGAAAGAACCTGCTTAAGCGAAAGCTTACGAATGTGATGAATACAAAACGGCAGAAGAATCAAACTCGCGACGAGGAATCGCACACCAATGAACACTGGCCCCGGCATTTCTAATACCACCAGCTTAGATGCAATCCATCCCACCCCAGCTAGCAGGGTGGCAAATAGAAGGTAAAGCTCTCCGCGCATCGCTTTCACGTCCATCATTTTACTTAGTCCAATAACAAAAAAAGCAACCCGACTCTGCAAGGTTGCTTTTTATAAACATTCAACAGGATCAAGATACTATCTCAATACTCTGCTTCAGGCAGCTGTTTTTAGCCTGCGTATTCTGGGTAATCAATTAAACCTTTTTCAGCACCGCCGAACAACGTGTTTGGATCGTGCGCCGCAAGTGGGTAACCATTTTGAATACGAGCTGGTAAATCTGGGTTAGCAACGAATGGACGACCAAAACCAACCATGTCAGTTACGCCTTCAGCAACCGCTTTTTCGCCACGATCGCTATCGTATTTACCCGCATAAATCAGGACACCTTGGTAAGCATTACGTACTGCTGATTTAAAGGTTTTCGGTGTTTCAGGTGCATCGTCCCAATCGACTTCTGCAATGTGCAGGTAAACAATTTTGTATAGGTTAAGTAATGCTGCCGCCGCTGTGTAAGTCTCGACTGGCGTAGCATCAACGGTACCATTCAACGATGTGAACGGAGCAAGACGCACACCAACACGGTCAGCACCAATCGCTTCAACCATAGCCTCAACCACTTCACCTAGGAAACGTAAACGGTTTTCGATTGAACCACCGTATTCGTCAGTGCGATTGTTTGCTTCAGAATCGATGAATTGGTTGATTAAGTAACCATTCGCGGCGTGAAGTTCGATACCATCAAAGCCTGCTTCAATCGCGTTCAAAGCCGCTTGGCGATACTGTTCAACCACTTCTTTGATGTCTTCTTTCGTCATCTCACTAGGTTCAACCACATCCACAAAACCCGGTTCATCAGTGCCGTTATCGATGAATACTTTTACGTTTTCTGCTTTAAGTGCAGAAGACGAAATTGGTTGTTCACCATCAATGTTGTCTGGGTGTGTGACACGGCCTACATGCCAAAGTTGAGCGAAGATAACACCCTCTGTTTCATGTACGGCATCGGTGACTTTTTTCCAACCCGCAATCTGCTCATCAGAATAGATACCCGGAGTCCAAGCGTAACCTTGGCCCATAGGTGAAATTTGTGTGCCTTCCGCAATAATCAAACCTGCAGAAGCGCGTTGAGCGTAGTAAGCCGCCATCATGTCGTTTGCTGAATTACCAGGTTGCGTTGCGCGAGAACGCGTCATCGGTGGGATAACAATACGGTTTTTAAGCTCGATATTACCAAGTTGAATTGGTTGAAATAGTGCATTTGTCATTGTTATATCCTCGATTAACCTAGTTGAATCAGTTCGATTTGGTAGCCGTCTGGGTCAGTAATAAAAGCGATATGAGTTGAACCGCCTTTCACTGGACCGGCTTCGCGAGTCACGTTGCCACCTAGCGATTTGATCTTGTCGCATGCTGCGTAAATATCGTCTACACCCAATGCCAGATGACCGAACGCGCTGCCCATCTCGTACTCATTCGTATCCCAGTTGTGCGTTAGCTCGATAGTCGTGCCACCTTGCTCGTAGCCAACAAAAACCAATGTGTAGCGGTAGTCTTTGTTTTCATGGCGTTCAAGTTCCTTCATTCCCAATACCTTGGTGTAGAACTCGATAGACTTGTCTAAATCAGTAACTCGGATCATTGTGTGTAGGAATTTCATATTTCGCCCTTATTAGCACCACAAGCATGGCGCCGTTATTATTTTGAGTGGAGGTTATCCACTAATCTCTGAGTGAAATAATACGATTCAGCGAGGAATTAAGGAAATTATCAAAAATTCTCAATGTGATAATTTTTTGTTATGAACTTTATGACTAACACGAACTCAATGACGCAAAAAAGGGAAGCCAATGCTTCCCTAGAATTAAACTCTCAATTAAAACCGCAAACGCCTATCTTTAAGCGCCTTCGACATTGCATCTGATGTACTGATGACTTGTTCTCTGAACCATTTATGAGCGGGGTCGCTGCTCTGCTTCTTCAACCAAATCAGGTAGTGAGACATCGGCTGATATTCAAAAGGCGGCTTGAACAGCTGCAAACTTAACTTTTCTTGGAACTGCACGGCCATAGATAAAGGCACGACAGTAATGTAATCGGATTGGCTACACAGCAAGATATTACTGAACAGTGAACGCCCATGAAATACGATTTTACGTTGGGACAGATCCAAAGAAGTGTAGTGATTTAAACTGCGAACTTTGCGTCGTGTTCTGTCTAATACAGCATGCTTTTCACTCAGGAACTGAGCTTCGCTGATTTCACCTTGGATTCGTGGGTGATCAGATCGACACACGATCACAAACTCGCCTTCATAAAGTGTTTCACTGACGATACTTGGGTGTTCAGGCACCACAATATCGATCATCGCATCGAACTCTTGCGTCAAAAGATCTTCGTAAATGCGCTCATCACTGTCTGGTTGATCAAACACTTCTAACGACAAATTTTGATTGGGAAGCGCCGCGAAACTATTGAGTAATACCCACTGTAAGTGCTCAGGCGCAGAGATCACAAACTTACGCTCAGAGGATTGCTCATCAAAATTAGCCATCGACTGAAACACACCATTGAGTTCATTGATCGGCGCTTTAATTTGTTCATACAAGCTTTGCGCATAAGACGTAGGCGCAACACCTCTTCCTTTACGAACAAAAAGCTCTTGGCCAATCTCTTTTTTTAGGCGGGCTAACGCGGTACTGATGGTCGATTGGTTGGTACTGAGTTGATCCGCAGCCTTACTTAAACTGCCCTGCTCCATCACCGCAGAAAACACAGCAAGTAGGTTGAAATTGGGGATTTCGTTGCTCATATATCATTACTCGTTAGGCGACCATAAACACCATGCTATCGTAAAAACGATTAAATATCGTCAATAAAAACATTTATTAAAGGTATAACGCATCGATTATTTTGCTAATAAATAGCATATTAACCAGACTTTACTCACACTCATCAACCCTCAATAAATCTTCATATATTGAGACAATAAAGCCCTCCCTTCTCCGTAAGCCCTTTAATAATGGGGCGTACTTCATGCAACGCGCTTTGAAACCACAACATTGTCTCAAATTACATGACACTGAGTTTCCGTTCGGTACATATACATTCCTTTTGTGAATACTACAATGGCACCAAAATAATGACCCTCGGTATCAATATGAAAAACACTAAAATAATTTCCCTACTCTTAAGCGGTGCGGCTATCGCTTACTCTGGTTCTGCGCTGGCTGAAAAGGAACAACTCTCAGTTCAGGAAGCCGCAAAAAAATCGGCTAACCCGGTATCTGACGTATGGATGCTAATCACTCAGAATGATTACACCTTTCTTGAGAAAGAAGATGGCCACCATGAAATGCAAAACCGTTTCAGCTTTCAACCAGTAATGCCTGTTCCTATCATGGATGGCGAATGGAACTTGGTGAACCGTCTGGTAGCCAACCACTACAGTTCACCAGGTGACCGTGAAGACGGTGATTTCTTTGAAGGTCGTACAAATGGCATGGGAGACACCGTCTTTCTATCAATGGCAGCGCCTAACCGTGATGACGGCTGGATTTGGGGTGTTGGTCCAACGGTGATCATGCCAACTGGTACTGATGGTTTAACCCAAGATAAATGGCAAGTAGGCCCTGCGGCAATGGTCGCTCGCCTTGGTAAAGAAACCGGTAACCCAGCAAGTATTGAAAGCTGGAACGTTGGTTTCTTAGCTCAGCAATGGTGGGATGTAGGCGGTAGCGACAGCGTTACTGAATCAACCAATCAAGCGGACATCCAGTACTTCTTAAACTATCGTGTCAGCAACACCGCGTTAATTGGTATGACGCCTAATATTCAAATTGATTGGACAAAAGATGGTTCCGACCAATTTACTGTACCTGTCGGGTTAGGCTATATCGATATGTTTAAGATTGGACCGATGCCTGTTCGTTGGGGTGTAGAACTTCAATATTACGTAATGAAACCAGACGCAAATGTTAATACGACCAATCCAGCTGAGTATGTGCCATATGCACCAGATTGGAACCTAAAATTCTTTATTGCTCCTGTTACATTAAACCCGTTCAAATAATCGATTAAAATCCTCCCTAGAGCTGGTCTAATTTATTCAATATTTTAGGCCAGCCTTTTTAGTACTTTTCATCGACTTCTATGATCCAAACCAAGTTAATGAACAATGTTTTCTATCTGTATATGAGCCTTTTCAAATAAATCACTTTACCGATTTATAGTTATAACTACTAATCGTAATTACGATATTATCAAATCGTAATTCTGGGTAGATACTGGTCAAAACTCTTCCTATTATCCTGCTAACAAATCAATCACCAGCCCAAATAGAAAACTGACAAATGTTTTACTTTGGTATGTCAATTGTCATGGAAGAGCCCCTCGATTGTCGAGGTAATACACGTAATAAAAACAGTCGCTAGAAAGCCGCGCGAATATTAATTCGAACGCTTCATAGCCATTTCATTTACGTCTGCTGACAAATAATAAAGATTGATTTGTAGAGAAGCATATTCGCTTCTTGATACCGAGAATCGGTTGTCTGGACTGTGCAATATCACTTTAAATATCATCTATTACTTTTGTTTATTATGGGCACTAATCTACCCACATAATAGACATCTACTTTTTAAGATGTCATTAAAGGTGACTTCTAGGCTGCAAATTCTCTCTTCTTATTGATGTAGGTTGAGATATGAACTTTATAAAAATCATTTTCCAGAAAATCTGGGCCGTTGTGATGGTCTTGATTAAATTCTGCCTGTTTATGGCGGTAATGTTTGCTGGTGCATGGGCTCTTGCACCGTTAGGCACTATCCATTCTAAAGACATCGACATGTCTCAATTCAACAATCATCCCAATGAAATGATGATGAACTTCTTCCAGATGGAGTACTTCTCTGGTTACTTGTTCTCGGTGACCATTGCTGTGGTATTAGCCGGTGTTTACGGCATGTGGCAGTTGCATGAACTGGGTGTGCATAAAGCAAAAGAACACAAAAGCGCTCACGTACAGATCGTTTTTGCACTGTCACTTTGCGGGCTCTTCATCAGCAAAACATTCTGGGTTATCGCCTTGGTTATCGCGCTAGCGAACTGGAAACATATTGGTCAATCACTGAGTGATGTCATTCGCCGTGGTGTGCAGCCTAAACAAGACGCGACCAATTCAGAGGCAGCCGCAGTCCACGTATCACCTGAAAAATCGGCAACAGAGCCGTCTCAAACACAACAGTCTCCAGTAGAACCGTCTTCAGAAGCTCAGCCTTCAAAAGAACAGGCTTCAGAAGAAAAGACTCCAACAAAACCATCCCCTACAGAAAAAGAGGTCGCATAATGAAAGAGATGATGATTCCATACATCCTAATTGTATGGTCACTGTTTGCGACAGGCGCACTGAAGAAGAACTTCAAAAACTACACGTGGGCTGCCATTGGCGGCGTAACGATTCTTGCGGTATTGGCGGTTATTTCTCGCTTGTGGGCGCCGGTTGATTTAACGAACTCAACCACAGTAAAAGCACCACACGCGGTAATGTCGCCTGTATTTGGCCAACAAATTGATGAAATCCATGTTGACCACAACCAACGAGTAAAAGAAAACGATGTACTTTACACACTCGTCGACATTAACTCTGCAGCTGACAAAGCAAAGATCGAATCTGCCATTGTTAAGAAGGAAGAACAGATCAAGCAGATGACACGAGATCTTGAGCGTGCTGAAACATCACCGCAAATCTTTAATGCGCGTGATGTTGAGAAATACGATTCTGACCTACGTGTAATGAACGCTGAACTTAATTCATTGGTTGCCGATCTTCAAAAAGTGAACTGGGCGCAAGAGAAAAAGACGATTCGTGCTGAGTTTGATGGACAAGTCGCGATTGTCAACATTGCCGAAGGTTCAGTCATGGGCAACATGCACCTTTACAACACCAACAAGAAATTTTTAGAAATGCGAGTTTCTGATCAAACTTACGGATATGTTCAAAAAGGCGATTTCGCAGAGTTTTTCGTTGATGCATACCCAGGTCACGTGTTCAGAGCAAAAGTACACAGCTTCACAACCGGTACTGGCGAAGCGGCTATTTCTCCATTTCAAGGCCCACAGAGTGTTGGTCAACACGTTGTAAGAAATAGTAACGGATTAGGCCGTACCATCGTTCTTGAGATCATCGAACCAGAAGGTTACAACATCCCTATTGGTTCAACTGGCGCGGCTTGGATCTCGGCTGAGAAACCGCATCCGTTCTGGGGCTTCATTGATGTTATCGGTGCAGCAACAGTTCGCCTGCAATCTTACAAGTCTTACTTAGGAGCTTGGTAAGCACTTAGATAATCGAAAATATTACTTTTAGTTCTTTAAGAAATGCCCTAGTTTTCAGGGCATTTTTGTATCTATCACAAACCAATCTTCCTAATTTAACCTCCGATATAAATCGAAAAAACAATATCAATGATAATCCAATCATCGCAAAAGCGATGTATTGAAATACTATTAGCGTGTAGATAGCGACCTCTACCCTCTCTATTATTTGAGTCAAGAAATCCAATTCCTGTATCCAAATATAAGGTCACAATCATGACTAATACATTCAAAAAAATGGCTCTTCCTGTTGCTATCGCAAGCGCTCTATTTGCTTCTGGTTTTGCATCAGTAACACCCACTGTTGAAGCAGTATCGAAAGTAGGCCAAGAACTTCAAACGGCAAACGCAGCTCAATACCAAAACATCGATCTTGATGCACGCTACAAAAGCGAGGTTCTATTCGAACACAAGTCAAACATGTTCTGGGGTAAAGGCGAACGTATCCAGGTTGTTTCTAAAACGGGCGATTCTCTAGCTTACACTGCAGAATCTGACCACGTTCATCCAATCCTAACCAAGCATGGTCGTAAAATGGACCAAGCTATCATCCAAGTAGATGACAATATTTACCTTGGTTACGGCTTCGGTCTAGACACACCAGTCATGATTGAAGGTACTGACGGCATCATCATTGTTGATCCAGGCGAGTCAGTAGAAATGGCTCAATCGGTTAAAGAGCAGTTCCGTCAAATCACAGACAAACCGGTTAAAGCAATCATCTACTCTCACAACCACATCGACCACATCTCTGGCGTGCGTGCATGGGTTACTGACGAAGAAGTAGCATCAGGTGAAGTAAAAATCATCGCTGAAGAAGGCCTAACAGCTGCAGTGGCTAACTGGTCTTCAAACCTAGGTACTCTATTTGGTCACCGCACTTCTTACACAGGTGCTAAGCACGTAGAAGAAGGTGAGCACGGTACAGTAAATGACGGCCTTGGCCCACGCTTCATGCAAGGTGCTATTTCGTTCATCGAACCAAACCTGCTTGTACCAAGCCAAAGCCACATCGAAATCGAAATCGCTGGCGTGAAAATGCACATTGAGAACGTGCCATCTGAAACGAAAGATGAGTTAGTGGTTTACTTCCCAGATCAGAAAATTCTGCACGCTGCGGAAGTACTTCAAGGAGAGAACTTCCCTAATCTTCACACTATTCGTGGTACTAAATTCCGTGACCCATCAATGTGGTTCAAGGGCATCGACGTAATGCGTAAGTTCGACACTGAGATCATGATTAACTCTCACGGTCGTCCAGTTGAAGGTAAAGAAGCGGTAGCTGACGTACTAACGGCTTACCGTGATGCGATTCAATACACGCATGACCAAACTATCCGTTACATGAACAAAGGTATGACGCCGGACGAGCTAGTTGAAGTCGTTAAACTTCCTAAGCACCTTGCTGAGCACCCTTGGTTAGGAGAGCACTACGGTACCGTTGCACATGCTGTTCGTCAGATCTACGTTGGTTACAACGGTTTCTTCGAAGCAGATCCATGGCAATTAGAGCCAATGGCTTACGAGCAACGTGCTAAAGCGTTCGTAGAGATCATGGGCGGCCGTGAGAACATCCTTACGACTGCACAAGCAGCAATTAAGGCTGAAAACTACACATTTGCAGCAGAAATTCTTTCTTACCCAATCACGGTAAACAAGCAAGATATGGAAGCTCGCGAGATGAAAGCACAAGCTTACAAAGCATGGGCTGCAGACCAAGTGAACATCAACTGGCGTAACTGGGCGCTTAACGCGGCGGCTGAACTAGAGAACAAACGTGACTTCTCTAACATGATCAGCTTCGCTTCTGTTGACGTGCTTACTGCGCTACCAAGTAAGCAGATCTTCGACATGATGACTTCAACGCTTATCGCAGAAAACTCGTTAGACGTGAACATGATGCTAACGTACAACTTCTCTGATACGAACGAAGCATTCACTATCGAAATCCGTAACGGTATTGCTCAGTTACACGAAGAAGCAGTAAAAGGCGCAGACGTTCAAATCGACACCACTCGTGCAGTACTGAACCAAATCTTGATTGCGGGTCCAAACGCTCAACAAGTGATTGGTAGCAACCTACAGTCTGGTGCATTCAAGTTCTCGAACGGCGACATCAAAGGCTTCGGTCAATTCATGAGCTACTTCGATAAGCCAATGACTCCAGAAGAGATCATGCTAATCGTTCGTTAATTAGATATACACCAAGCAAAGGCATGCTAAGGATGGCGAGCCGATAACTTAGGGACCTATTGTGGTCCCTTTATCGTTTATTTGTTGGTACAGTTCGCAACCTTCACTCAACAATCTCGATCTATTGTTGAAGTAAGAAAACTGCCCTAGTTCGTTTAAGGTTCACACATGCTAAAACGATTTGCTCTCATTCTTTCACTCACATCTTCCCTAACTTTCGCTTGTGGTCTTCACCAAGATACAGGATTTAGTTTAGTGACAGAGCCCGGTTCACTAGAAGTCTTTGGCAACGTCATCACAGCCAGACAAGACGATGAATTCAACAACCTCAATAAACCGGATCATTTTCGACTCTTTGCCGTCAAGGCTGCGCTTGCGAAACCCCACCCAAGCAAAATTGAGTTCAACTTATTCGAAGCAATTAAAGGTCATTACAGCCAAGTTAAACTTGAGAAAGGTGTCGATGTGTCAGGTCGAGATACTTTGCCTACAGAGGAAGATCTATTACTGATTACGGAACTCGATGTGTTCGATGCGCTAGCTACTGGCACCATATCTTGGGATCACGCGACACTAAACGGTTTGGTGATCATCAATGGCCCACAAGATAAACGAGAGCAACTTGAAGATTGGCTTAGTGATATTTTTGAAGGGTAGTTGGAATGAATTTAGTGAGAGAACAACGCCATAATCGAACCAGATACGGCTCGATTATGGGTAATTGAAGAGCAGTTAAATTGAAAAACAGTTACGCAGCTTGAGTCACTATGTTTTTACGCTGATTTTTAGTCATCAAATGATAAACCACAGGCACAAAGTAGAACGAGATAAGCGTGGTTAATACTGTACCGCCAACAATCGCGACTGCAAATGGAGGCCAAAAACCGCCACCAGCAATAATCAATGGCATAAAGCCACCAACGGTTGTAATCGTTGTCGAGCTGATATGGCGAGTACACGACATCACTGCCTCAACGACCGCGTCCACATTGCCTGATGAGGCTTGCTTATCGAGTTTCAATTCCGTCAGAATCACAATGGCAGCGTTAATCGCTAAGCCCGCAATGCCGAGCATGGCGATGATCACCGTAAAGCCGAACGGATAACCGAAGATCCACACCGATAACAGCCCTAGCCCACCAGCCAATCCTGCTACCATGAAGATAATGCTACTCATTCGGAACGAGTTGAACGACATCACCACCACCAACACCATCAATACCACCACAACGGCGACATTCGAGATAAGGCTGTTGACTGAATTATCTCGTTCAGCGGATTCGCCACCAAAACCAATCGTGTAACCCGATGGCATCTGATAGCTTGCTAGGCGTTTTTGGAATTCATTAAGCACGGTTTGAGGCAAGACTCCTGCTTCAATGTAGCCCTCAATGGTATTCACACGTTGCCCATTTCGGCGGGTTATCGCGCCGCGACTGGTCGTCAATTCAAGTTCGGCCAGTGTCGATACGTTAATACCTGTCGAGTAGACATCTGAACTGATTGGTAAACGGATATTGCTTAAATGCGCTAAGTTCTCACGCGCCTCATCTGCCACACGAACACGGATTGGTACCGACTCACTGCCTTCAATCACAGAGCCACTTTCACGACCTGTCAGAGTAGTTTGCAGCATACCTGCGAACTGGTTCAATGAAATACCGTTGAGTTTCGCGGTATCTTCATCGACCTTCAACCACACCTTCGGCGTACCCGGTTGCAGCGTTTCCCTTGTGTGCGTCACATGAGGAACACCCGCCAAAATCAATCGCACATCCTCACCAATCGCTTTCAACGTATCGAGGTTTTCACCATACACCCGCAGTTCAACGGGCGCGGTAAATGGAGGCCCTTGATTAAGCTTACGTACCAAGATTTGTGCTTCCGGCACCTCTTCATCCAACACCTTTTGCAACTGTGGAATTAGCGCATTGGCTTGGTCAAAGTTCTCTGTTTTCACCATGGCTTGCGAGAAGTATGGCGCATTATTTTGCCTTGCTTGCAGGTTGTAATAGAAGGATGGGAAGTTTGCACCCACGAGCCAATCGATACGCTCCACTTCAGGGTAACGATGAATGATATCGTCGATTTTTTCAGAGGTGTTTTTAGTGGCATAAATGCTCGCTTGCGGCGGCATATAAACCTGAATCTCAAACATGTCTCGGTCTGATGGCGGGAAGAATTGCTCAGTCAGCTGAGACATACTCCAGTAACCGGTAAACGGAACCAACAACACCAAAGCAATCGTGATGATTGGATGCGTGACACCAAAGCGGACAGAAGATGAGAACCAGCGCGTCAAAGCCGGGATTCTCAAACCCGTCATGTACCAATGGTGCTGTCCTTTCTTGTCGACATCACTGAGTTGCTTGGGCAGTAGCTTGGTCGCCAATCCTGCGATTAAGGTGTGCGAGATAATGTAAGAGCCGATCAATGAGAAAGAAACGGTAATCGCAATACCACCGACAAATTCACCCGATGCACCCGGCATCAAGATAATCGGGGCAAACGCCAACACGGTAGTTAAGGTTGAGCCTAATAACGGCACCCATAAATGCTTCAATGCATTCATGGTCGCTTCAGCGCGCTGTTGCCCTTTCAAACGATAAGCTTGAATGGTATCGACCATCACCACCGCGTTATCAACCATGATCCCGAGCGCCACAATTAGGCCTGTCACCGACATTTGGTTAATCGGCACACCGGTCATTTTCATGATCGACAAGGTCAATAATGAGGTTAACGGCAGAGAAATGGCGACTAAGATCGCGGCACGCACGCCTAAAGTGACAAACAGAACAATCAAGATCAGACCGAAACCGATCATCAAGCTTTTGCCTAAATCGTCTAAGCGAGTCTCGGTATAACCTTGCTGATTAAAGAGCACGGTCACCTTAACGTTACTTGGTAACTCTTGCTCAAACTTGCCAATCAGAGCATTAGCTCGCGACGTCCAATTATCAACTCGCAGATCAGGATGCATTCTTGCCGCGACAATCACACCCGGCTCACCATCAATAATGGCAATCTGGTCTTGTGGGGTTTTCTCACCACGTTTCACGGAAGCAATGTCTTCCATACGGATGATGTGACCTTTGCTATCAGTGGCTATTGGCACTTGCTTAATACGTTCAATAGAATCGAGTTCAGATTTAATTTCTAAGCCAAAGCGAGAATAAGCACTCACTAACTCGCCGGCGGAGTTCTTGGCGTCTGCCCCTTCGAGCGACTCAGCAATATTGGCACTTGAACGCCCCAACGCGGCGGCATCGGCCGTACGTAAACTGATTTGAATCTCTTCTTGTGGCATCCCGTATTCATCAACGAATTCAGTACCCGACAAAGTTCTTAGTCGCTTAGCGAGTTCTTTGGCATAGCGCCCGAGTGTTAATCGGTCAGGTTCACCTGCACCAGACCAGGTTAGAGATGCGATAGTTGTGAAAGCATAGGTATGATCACTGTCGAGATCGGGAGAATGAGAGCCCGCAGGCAAAATGGATTCGATGTCAGATAGCTTGTCGCGAGCTTGAGACCAAACTGGCTCAGGCTCGGTGATGGTGTCATTCAATTCTAAGGTGACAATAGACACGCCCGGCCTTGAGGTTGAGCTCACGAGTTTAACTTCACTCAGCTCACGCAGCTTGTTCTCGATAACTTCTGTTACCAAGGTTTCAACACGCTCGGCACTGGCTCCGGGGAAACTGGTTGTGATGTTCGCGTAACGGTTGATGATTACTGGGTCTTCTGCACGTGGCAACGTCATGAACGCAGAAATACCACTCACCATCAGCAGTGCTGTCATTAAGATAAGCAGTCGAGTGTTGGAAATAGTCTCTATGATTTTCATGCTATTTCCTATTCAGCAGTAACGCTTGCTGGCTTCACGGTTTGTCCAGGAACTAAACGATGTAAGCCACTGGCAATCACTTGTTCACCGTCTTCAATCGCCCCACTCACGTACGCTTGTTGATTGTTGGCAAACAACACCTGAACACTTCGGCGCTCAACTTTGTTGTCTTCACCAATCACAAAGATGTTCCACACACCGCGCAATCCATCAATCAAACCCGTTAATGGCACCCAGTAGCCTTGGTCATCAATCTGCTCATCAAATTTCAAATAGGCAAGTTGCCCTTCTAACACCGACGATTGTTCAGGAAACAAGTAACGCAAACCGACACTGCGAGACTGTGTGTCGACCATTGCGCCCGGATTCAACAGTCTCACAGCGAATTCATCTCGCCCGACGCGAATACTTGGGGCGGAAAGTGAAGTAACCTTTTTCATTTGATGGGCAGGAATACCGATAAAGGCTTCTTTCCCTTCAGAGGCAAGCAGTGTAAGAGTTGGATTCCCTACATTCACTACATCTCCAAGCGAGACAAAGCGTGTTGCGATGGTCCCTGAATATGGCGCACGAATTGTCGATTTCACCAGCTTCAATTGATTGCCTTTTACCGAGGCATCAATACGCAGCAAGTTCGCCTGCAATACGCGTTGCTCACTGGTTAACGAATCAATCTCAGCTTCGGCACTGAAGCCTTTCGCTTTCAATGAACGTTGACGTTTAAGGTTCGCAGCCACCAAACTCAATTGAGCTTTGACTTCTTCAGCCTGCGCTTTCAGTTGGCTAGACTCGGTTTCCAAAAGTTGGGTATCCAGTCTAATCAACGGCTGACCCGTTGTGACTGTGTCACCGACATCCACCAGAATCTCGTTTACTTTGCCCGCCAGTTCGAAACCTAAATTAGCCTGTTGACCCGCCTTAACCACACCGACATATTCGCGTTGTACTGCATAAGAGGAAGACAGCGCCAAGGCCATCGTTTCCACCGTTAAAATGGTTTGGACGCTCGATGCCGTTTCAGCGGTTGAATCAACCGACTCTTGGGCTTGTTCCTTTTCGCCACATCCAACAAGAAAAGCCGACAACGCCACTGCCACTGCGCTTCCCTTCATCAATTTATACATACGTACTGTTCCTGTGCGGTACTCAATTATGTTCTTTTTTTAGACTAACCAAATCAAACTAGACTGTCTAGTTTGATTATGTTAAAAATAAGTTTCATCGTTAATGATTGATAAAACCATCACAAAAAGCATAATGCTTAGCGTAAAACGAGACACATAGAACTGAGCACCAACAGGCACCAAGCTACGAGACAAACTAGGTAACGAGACAACACTAAGTAACGAGAAGCAAGCACGTGACTAAAATCATCAAGAGTGAACAGAAGAGATCGCAGATCTTAACCGCAGCCAGCCAACTTTTCTCTGAACATGGCTTCAAGATCAATATGGATCAGATAGCCAAAGCAGCGAACGTTTCTAAGCAAACGGTCTACTCTCACTTTAAAAACAAAGACGAACTTTTCGAAACCTGCATGCAAACCAAGTGTGCGGAGCGAGAACTCAGTCCTGCTGCCTTTGATATGGATGCTGCGGTGGGTGATGAGTTGGTGAAATTTGGTGTGAAGTTTCAGGATTTATTACTTGATGAACAATCTAGACAAACCTTTCAAAATGCCATTAGCCAAGCGAATACGCATCCAGAGATCGCCTCTATCTATTTAGAAACTGGCCCTCAGAAAACCACCAAGTTACTTGCTGATTATTTGCAGTCGAAAATAGACTCTGGTGATCTCACACTGTCGACATCAAGCTCGCCAGTCATTGCAGCACGCCAACTGTTGTTGATGTTTCACGGCAAATCGGCGTATTGGGGATTCTTCGGACACGATAGCGGAGAATCTGAAGAAGAAAGACTTCACTACACTCGCGAATGTGTCGCGCTATTCTTAAACGGCAATCAGCCTCGTTAATCTTAGAATATTTAACCGTTAGCTCGCATTTGAAGCTGACTCAAGAAGTAACTCATAGAAACGTTTAGCAGCAGGGCCTGTCTTGGCTCCTTTTGGTAAAGTCAGGTGCAGCGGAACGTGATACCCACTGCCATTTTCGACATTCAACACAGTGAGCTTGTCGCTACCTCGACTTTCAACAATGTGCTTTGGTAGTCGACAATAACCGACTCCCTGCTCTACCGCGCCAAACGCATGATCGAAATTATCCACCGTAATGCGCTGACTCGACTTCAACCAACCCACATCCTGTTTGTTCCCTTGGCTTTTAGTGCCTTGATTAGATCGTGTACCTAAATCTCGCACCACAATTTGCGGCAAAGACGACAGTTGATTCAACGACACTGAAACGGCACTTGCTAACGGATGTGAGCTAGCAACTACTGGCTCCATCATCGTAAAACCAAAGGCTTCGGCTGAGTAATTAGTAATAGGCAAGTTGATGATAGCCACATCAGCCAGTTCTTGAGTGACCATTTCCGTTGTTTTAGACAGAGACGTTTCAATCACTTGTATCGATGTGGTGTTGTTCTCCGTCAAAAATGCAGCCATTGGTTGATAAAGGCGTTCAAGGCAGCACAAGTGATCAACAGCAACCACAATTTCAGACTCAACACCTTTCGCTAGCTGTTCACTGATCAACTCTAGCTCGCGAGCTTGTTCCAACATACTGCTTGCACGGCGCAACAGTGATTTCCCATCCTCCGACAATACCGCCCTACGACCTTCAACCTGAACTAAAGTCACGCCTAATTGGTCCTCCAATTTTCTCAGCGCATAAATCAGCGTGGTATGGCTCTTATTCAATTGCAATGCAGCCGCTTGAATGCTGCCTGCGCGGTCAATCTCGTAAAGCGTTTGCCATTGGTCGAGGGTGGTTTTCAATCTCATCGGTCTAAAATCCTGACAGTTAATAACTATATTATGAACTTTTCCGTCTGTTTTTTACAGGTAATATCTATTTCAACAGGCAATCAAGCCTCCTATGTTTTGCGAAATGACCATGAGTCTCAGCGCAATACCAAGTAACTGTTTGGAGAAATAACCATGAAATTATTACAAGTCGATTTTGAATTTAGCGGCCCATTTGGTGAAGAGATGTCAAACGCACTCGTTGACCTAGCAAAGTCTATTAACAACGAACCGGGCATGATCTGGAAAATTTGGACAGAGAACGAAGCTGAAAAGCTGGGTGGCGGCGTCTACTTATTTGAAGATCAGCTGAGTGCTGAAACCTATCTGGCGATGCACGCTGCTCGCTTAAAAGAGATGGGTGTTGAAGAAGTGCGTGGTGTGATTTTTGACGTCAATCAGCCATTAACTACCATTAATAAAGGCCCAATCAACGGTTAATCAAACTTGTTCATTCGCTGAATGACAACAAAGATACTGAATAGCTAAGTAATAAATAGAGAGAGATATACGTAATGAACAACAAAACTTTTCTTAGCCTACACGGCATTATTTACGCAGGGTTTGCCATCGCACTGTTTTTTATCCCAACGGTAATGTGGCCCATGTACGGCGTAGAGATCAATGATAAGTACGCGTACTTTCTCTCTCAACACACCAGTATATTTTTGGGTGGTATCGCTGCAATAAGCTGGCTGCTTAGAGACATTGAACCTGGCTTGTCCGCTAAAAAGCTCATCCAAGGCTTGGTGGTTACAAATATGCTCGGCGCCATCATCACATTGTATGCAGCGTTTACAGGAATATTTGTTGGCTTCGGCTGGAGTGATCCGGCGTTCTTCCTTTC
The DNA here is from genome assembly GCF_041439815.1 of Vibrio sp. 1F279. Lineage (NCBI taxonomy): Bacteria > Pseudomonadati > Pseudomonadota > Gammaproteobacteria > Vibrionales > Vibrionaceae > Vibrio > Vibrio sp. 1F279. The sequence goes on from NZ_JBGOOU010000008.1 coordinate 165,534, forward strand.
ACTATCGGTGCTCAGCGTGTTGCAGGTTCGTCGACAAGGCTAGTTCATACAAAACCAAACCAATAAAAAAGGAACAGATGCACTCATCATCTGTTCCTTTTTCTCAATCAACTGTCGTTAACCTAGCGCGCTCAGCTTATTTACTGTGCTCAACGTAAATCAATTCATCAGTATTGAAGCCACGCTCTTTAGACATCGCTTTGAACTTCTCCATCACTTCTGGTGCAACCTCTGGTGTTCTTGAAAGTAACCACAAGTAGTCGGTATCTGGGCCCGAAACAAACGCGTATTGGTAATTCTCTTTGTCCAACTCAAACACCACATAAGCTCCGTAGAAGGGGCCAAAGAACGACACTTTTAGATAACCCTGATCGCTGCCTTCGACAAAGTACGCCTTACCTTCCGCTTCGTTCCATTCGCCATCTTCAGCCGAATAGCCGCGGTTAATCACCTTAACGCCACCATCATCACGCAAGCTATATTCGGCACTGATGTTATCTAAGCCACGCTCAAACGAGTGGTCTAAACGAGCCACTTCGTACCATTTGCCCAAGTATCTATCCAATTCAAACTGTTGAACGGGCTTTACTGTTTCAGGCATGCCCGCGCAACCACCCAATAGAATCACACTAAGCAGCAATAATATTTTTTTCATCCTAACCTCGGCTTGTTTTTATTAGTAATGCGAGTAAGCCTTGTGAAAACATAAACTTACATCCTTGCTAATACGTTAAATCCATTTTTAAAGTTCACCTAACTGTAATTTATTCAGAATCTTATGTGAATTGTTTAGTCTGCGAATGAATCAATGGTGTTTCATTGCTATTCGATATTGAGTCAGAGTCACCACTAAATTTACGGCAAGTTAACTTAGTCAGGAGAGCAACTATGGACACTTTATTATCAAAAATCCGCGATATGATTCTTACCACTCGCTTTCTATACTTACTAAACAGTGGAACATGGAATAAATAACAATGAACAATAAGCTCACTTTGCCACGCACTGCATGGATTGCATTATTCGCTAGCCTAGTCTCTGTGCCATCGGCTTTTTCTCAAAGCCTAACCGCAGACCAGATCTTTACCAATGCCGACATATATGGGCATCGCGAGTCAGACTCGATCGTTACCCATAAAGGCAAGATCATCTTCATCGGTGACCACGCTCAGGCGCAATCTTTTCAAGGTCAGAGTAGCGATGTCATCGACTTGGAGAATGCCTTTGTTTTGCCGGGGTTCATTGATAATCATAACCATGTGTTTGAAGCCGCCTCAGAGCTGGGTGGCAATTGCGAACTAGACTCTGAAGCCACATTAGAAGAGCAAATCCCTTACTTAGAAGCGTGTAAAATCAATGCCGAAACCAATGGTCGAGGCTGGCTGATGGGTTATGGCTTTTCTCTTGAGTCGACACTCGACAGCGACTCTGAATACACACCACTTGAGATCATCGACAGTATCTTCCCTGATCGCCCCGTGGTGCTTATGGAGCAAACCTCTCACTCTATGTGGGTCAACTCAAAAGCCTTAAAAATAGCCAAAATAAGCCAACAATCTCCTGATCCACAAGGTGGCGCTTATTTAAAAGACCAAGACAGCGGCAAGCTCAATGGCATCTTATTAGATAACGCTGGCGACCAAATTATGGAGATGGCGTGGAACAGCCAAAGCGAGCTCTTTGAACAAAGCTACCAAGGGTTAATGTTCGGTCTTGAAGAAGCCGCTGCGCACGGCATTACCACCATCGGTGACGGCCGGATGTACTGGAAACGAGGCTGGTATGACGTTTGGCTAGAAGCGGAGCAAAACCAAGATTTGACGGCTCGCGTGTCATTACGCCCTTGGGTTTACCCATCAATGGCGATACCCTCTCAATTAGAAGTCTTCGGGAAGATGTATTCCGATGATAAAAGCCGTCTGTTGCTCGTCGATCAGGTAAAAATGTACAGCGATGGCATCTTCATTAACGGTACAGCAAAAACACTCGCGCCCTATTTAGATACCTATCTGCCACAGTCTCCCAATGGCCTAAACTACATTCCACCAGCACAGATGAAAGAGTGGCTAACCGCGCTCGATAAAATCGGTTTTAGCGCTCACATTCATGCGATTGGTGATGGTGCCGTTCGTGAATCTCTTGATGCGATAGAAAGCGTGCGTAAACAAGGTTCGCAAAAGCCTTATACCCTAACTCACATAGAGTTAATCAATGATGAAGACGTTCCCCGCTTCAAGCAGCTCAATGTCTCGGCGGACTTCCAAGTCGGTTCCGATTACGTAGCCAAACATCAACACCAATGGGCCGAAGCTTTCCTTGGTGCTCGCCGCGCCAAAGCCATGATGAACTTAGACGCGATACTTAAGACTGATGCCAATATCACCTTGAGCAGTGACTGGAACGTACACGACATCAACCCTCTAGTTGGAATCGCAAATAGCTTAATCATGGGTAAAACAGGCCTAACTGATATCTACACAGCTATCGACGCTTACACGCTCAATGCAGCAAAGAGCCTTGGTATCGAAGACGTCACGGGGTCTATTGAGGTTGGAAAATCAGCGGACTTCGCGATTCTCAACAAAGACATCACTACAGTATCGGCAAGACAAATAGCCAAGACTCAGGTGTTGATGACAGTGTTAAAAGGGGATGTGGTTTTCGAAGACGCAGCTTTCAAAGACATAAATTAGTGAATCAAAGTTCGATACAAAGCCGTTTACTTACGGCTGTTAACTGATTCACTAAAAAGTATCAGGGGACATATAAGATTAAGCTTGCTCAGCGAGCTTGGTATTTCCCTTTATTTTTACAACATAAGTCGTCGCGAAAATCAGTAGAGAAAACAGCCCACATAAGTAGATGGGATACTGAGGGTTCAAGGTTGAAGTAAATGCAAGCAATGAAGCAACGCCATAGCCTAGAGTATGAGACATGGCGATATACCCTGCGGCTGCGCCCGGAGCCTCACTTTGCTTTTCAGTGGCAAACAACGTGTAAGCAGGAACAAGCAACGCTGCGCCAATCGCCGTCACTACCATCGCCACAGCAAACGCCCACATACTGGGGATCAAGAACATTCCAAAACCGACAAGCAGACCCAATGCCCCCCAACGGTACATAACAAACGGTGTCAGCTTTTCTTTTTTGATAACCAAGAGTTGAGTAGCAAAAGTACAGGCAGCACTGATAGTCAAAAGAATCCCGATCGTGTCACTTATTTGATCGGTAGGCCAACGGGTGATCGAATAGATAAGTGGAGAAAAACTGTATTGCAACAACGCGACTGCGGCACACAACAACAACCCGCAAGATAAAAAAGGCAGTAATGTACTATTCGGTAACCAAGATGCTTGCCCTATTCCTTCAACCTTCCGAGTTTCTTCTTTAGGGGTTGGTAACAACATCGTGACAAGTAAAGCAACACACGGTAAAAAGATCATCACGATCAGGGGAGCAAAAGGCGATAACTTTAACGCTAAAATGGAGACCAAAGGCCCAATTAATCGACCAACACTTAGGCCAAGACTCACTGATGTAATGGCCTGTAAACGGTTCTTCTCACCACACAATAATATCGCCCAATGCTGACTCGCAGGCACCATTCCAGACACCGTACAACCATAAATAATTCGCGCGACCACCAGCCCAATCAAACAAAACACGAATGCCTGCCCCTGTTTGCTAAACATGGCGAAAAAGCACAACAAAGCAAAGCTGACGGCCATGCCTATCAGTGCTTGAATGACTACTTTTTTAGGGCCATATTTGTCGCTCTGCCTTCCCCAAAACGGCGCAGATGGCAGAAATAATATGCTTCCTACCGCGATAAGAATCGACCACGTAGGCAAGCTGAATGCAGACTGTTCCACAAGAAAAGGCAGGGAAACGAGTAAGCCGTTTTGCCCAATTCCCATAAGAGCCGAAGCAAGACCAATAGCCAATAGTTGAAATTTTTTATTTTGTATCACAGACATAATATCGAAGGCGCTAGATAAGGTTGGTAGGTTCGTAGTGGGCACGAGCATATTACAATGATAAATAGATTGATTTAGCGAATAATTATCATTTTGATTTCACTGTGTTACATTAGCGGCTAGCAGCCCATAACTCAACTTCATATTGCATTATGTACACACTTACCAATGCCTCGTTCGAAATCGACGGTAAGAAAATCCTTTCGCCAACGACTTTGACCTTTGAACCAAAGAAGATCACCACCTTGCTTGGTCATAATGGATGTGGAAAATCGACACTCATTAAACTGTTAAGTCGACAAAACACGTCAACAGAAGGTGACGTTTTCTTCAATGAGCAACCACTCGCCTCATACAGTAACCTTGAATTTGCACACCAAGTCGCCTACCTGCCGCAGCACCCACCGATTACTGATGGCGTGACCGTTCGTGAACTGGTTTGCTTTGGCCGTTATCCATGGAAAGGCGCATTTGGACGTTACAGCAAAGATGATTATGCCATCGTAGACGAAGCGATTGAGAAAGTTGGCCTTAACGCCTTTTCTGACCGATTTGTCGCGACACTTTCCGGCGGAGAAAGACAAAGAGCTTGGGTCGCCATGCTGCTTGCTCAGCAAAGCCAATGTATTTTGCTTGATGAACCAACCTCAGCACTCGATGTCGCGCACCAGCATGAATTGCTCGCTTTAATCAGAGAGCTTAATCAGTCACTCGGCTTAACCGTGATCATGGTGCTTCATGATGTCAACATGGCCGCCAAATTCAGTGATCATTTGATTGCGCTTCATTCTGGAAAAGTGATTGCTTCCGGTTCGCCTAAAGATTTGATGACGCCAGAAACACTGATGCAAATCTACGGAATGGAGCTTGCGCTCTTTAAACACCCTGAGACAGGGCAACCTATCAGCTACATCCCTTAAATCAAAAGGAACCTGTTGTGAAAAAGTTCATCACCATGCTGTTCACAGTATTAGCTTTCAACGCCCTTGCTCTAGAGAGCGTTCACGCACTAGAAATCAAACATGAAATGGGCAGTGTCTCTTTCGATGCTACACCTAAAAAAGTGGTGGCTTTAGATTGGGCACTCACCGAAACCGTATTAAGCCTAGGCGTTGAGTTGCAAGGTGTGGCAGACGCACAAGGTTATCAGCAATGGGTGGTAAAACCTGCGTTAAATGCAGACGTGACAGATGTGGGATCCCGAAGAGAACCAAACCTAGAGCTGCTAACAAAACTCAAACCTGACGTCATTTTAATCAGTGAGCATATGACGGCGGCCTACCACCAGCTCAATAAAATCGCACCTGTCTTGGTTTACAGTGTCTACAGCAAAAAGAAACAACCACTTGAATCCGCAACTTCGGTTACCCTCTCTTTAGGCAAGCTATTTAACAAAGCACAACGCGCCCAACAAGTGATTGATGAGACAAACAAGAGATTAAGCGATAACGGTGAAAAAATACGTGCCGCAGGCAACTCAGACAAACCACTGATTTTTGCACGCTTTATCAACGACAAAACCTTACGCATTCATAGCCAAGGTTCATTAGCGCAAGCCACCATAAGCAGCATGGGTCTTAAAAACGACTGGCAAGAGCAGACAAACCTCTGGGGTTTTACCACTACAGGTACTGAAAGGCTCGCTGAACACCAACAGACGAATGTGATGATCTTTGGCCCGCTAACGGAAGAAGAGCATAAGAAACTGACTCAATCTCCTCTTTGGCAAGCGATGGCGTTTACGCGTACAGACTCCGTTTACGAACTTCCTACCATCTGGACCTTCGGTGGGCTAATCGCCGCTCAAAGGTTTAGTGACCACATTACCGAACTGCTTATCCAAAAATAATGGCTACCGCAAAGATCGAAAAAACCGTCACCGGGCGATTCAGTATCAAGGCAGCGGCACTACCTGTCGCTGCTGTTTTGTTGATCAGCTCGCTACTGCAAATTACCGCTCCTTACTCGCAAGGGGTTGGCTTGATTTGGGATACGCTGTTTCACTTTGATTCTTCAAATTATCAGCATCTGATTACTCACCTCACCTATTTACCTAGGCTTACCGTCGCTCTCATTTGTGGTTTTGCACTGGCAGTCGCTGGGTGTGTGATGCAATTTGTACTGCGTAACCCCATTGCCTCACCTACCACATTGGGTGTTGCTGCGGGCGCAGAACTCGGCATGGTATTAGGGATCCTTTTAATTCCTGCTAACCTAGCTATCCCAGGGTTTATTCCCGCTTTCATTGGGGGCTGCCTTGCAACAGGCTTAGTTTTTACCTTAAGTTCTGCACGAGGCTTTTCACCATTACACATGGTGTTAGCCGGTATGGTGGTCAGCCTATTTTTAGGCTCACTCAACACCATGTTGCTCATGCTGCATGAACAACGGCTTACCAGTATTTTTGTTTGGGGTGCAGGTGTACTGAATCAGAATGATTGGTCGAGCGTGCAGGTTCTCATACCTTTAGTCTCGATCCCGACGCTGTTATTACTGGTTTTACAGCGTCCATTATCAGCGCTGCAATTTGGCGATAATGTCGCCACTTCGCTTGGTGTAAACATCAAACAAATCAAATTGCTTTGCTTATCGTTGGCGATCTTTATTACTGCAGCCGTAGTCAGTGAAGTAGGCTTAATCGGATTCGTTGGCATTGTGGCTCCTGCTATCGCTAGGCTTATCGGTGTAAGAGCACTCGCGAAACAGATTCTGGTCAGCGGGTTGGTAGGCAGCTTCATTCTATTGATTGTGGATTTAGTGATTCAGCCCTTCTCTGGCTTCGGTGGCGAACTTCTCCCTACCGGCGCAATGACGGCGCTACTGGGTGCTCCTTTCTTATTGTGGTTACTGCAACGTACCAAGCTGCAGTCCGATCTCAAAAACCGCAGTGAAACCATTGAGCACTACAAATTCGTCAGTACGCGTAAAGTACTTGCCGCGATGTCAGTACTATTGATGGCAATGTGTGTTCTTGCCCTTACAGTAGGTAAAAACCAGTTCGGCTGGAATCTTGAACTCAACCCATCGCTATTCGATCTACGTCTACCGCGTGTATTAGTCGCGCTATTGGCAGGGATCGGGCTTGCGTTTGCAGGCACGATTATTCAACGCATCTCAAACAACCCAATGGCGAGCCCCGAAGTATTGGGGATCAGCTCAGGGGCTGCTCTGGCGTTAGTGCTCGGCACACTATTTGGCACAGCAGTCGGCCGAGAAGAGCAAATGCTGCTTGGTACACTCGGCGCAACTTCAGTGACTGCCGTGGTTTGGCTGATGGGAAGAAAACACAATTTTGCCCCAACGCCAACCTTGTTAACTGGCATCGCGCTAAGTGCGGGGCTCGACGCTCTATTGCGCATCACAATGAGCTCGGGTAATGAGAATGCAACCGCGCTCCTCACTTGGCTTTCAGGCTCGACTTATTTAGTCGCTAATCAAGATGTCATTTTGCTCGCCGTTGGGGTTACCATCATCAGTGCAGTGGCGCTGTCTTTGAATCGCTGGATAGAGCTGATTAACTTAGGCGACGTCACCACAAGCAGCCTAGGTATGAACACAACCGCTGTTCGATTGGCTTTGCTTTTGCTAGTCGCGGCACTAACAACTCTGTGCACCATCGTCATTGGGCCATTAAGTTTCATTGGATTATTGGCGCCGCACATGGCGCGTTCGCTTCACCAATATCGCGCGATTCCTCAAATGCTCACTGCAGCATTATTAGGCGCTATCATCATGGTTGCTGCCGACTGGATTGGTCGTACGCTATGGTTCCCTTGGCAGTTCCCTGCAGGTCTATTAGCCTCTCTGATTGGTGGCGGCTACTTCCTCTATCTAATGAGAAAATAAGCACACACGAGAAGTCACTTTCTCCGCTTAAAGCCCCGTTTGAAGCCTCCATTTGAAGTCGAGACTTTAAGCGGGCTCTCTTCTTACCCACTCATCAACGCACTTACCAACAAAGCTATCACTAACCGATCAATTCCCAATCAACCGCTAAATTACCAACCAACCTATCCATTGCAACAGGTCGATCAACATTGTCTTTTGGTTACAAAAACACAATTTATGGTATTTAAGCCTTTTTGTGTTTACCATGGAATCAAGATTAAACACATACTCTGAGCGTCATGGACATAACGACAATTACAAAGCTCCAACAAAATTTGTTATTCAAGGTCATCGCGAGGCTAAAAGCCGACAACGCGAAAGCGGGAAGCAGCCTAAACGAATCATCTTTGGCGCAGCAATTCGAAGTATCAAGAAGCCCTATTCGAGCGGTGCTAAAACACTTGTCAGCGCAAGGCATCACTAAAGTCGTCCCTTATAAAGGGTCTGTATTACAAACCGATGCGGCAGATATCGAAATTTCAGGCCAAGACAACGACCAACAACCTCGCCAAGAACAATTATACCTGCGCGTACTCATGGATTTATTCTTTAGTGAGTTAGGTCAGTCGTTTTCCGAGAAAGACCTGCAACAACGTTATGATGCCAACCGTGGTGAGATGCAAAGCGTACTGCGCCTGTTAGAAAGCGATGGTATTTTTCGTCGCAGTCCAGGATACAAATGGCAGCTTGATGGTGTGTTGAACACCCTAGAAAGACACACCGAAAGTTATCGCTGTCGACTCATTTTCGAGCCTGCTGGCCTACTCGAACCAACATGGACACTTGATAACAGTGCAATTGAAAGCTGCCGAGATCGCCATGCTCAAGCGATTCAGACCCCAGAATCTGTCAACGCCAGTCAACTCTTTAGCCTCAGTGCTGAGTTTCACGAGCAACTTGCCGCATGTTCAGGAAATCGCTTCTTATTGAGCACCATGCAACAACATAATCGCCTACGTAAAGCGACAGATCTCGTCTCGATGCACATTCAATCTTCGGTCACTAAATCGTGCCAGCGTCGCCTAGAGATCATCGAATTGGTGCTAGAAGGTGACAACCAAACGGCCTCGACAAAATTAGCTCAGCTACTGGAAAATGACATTCGAGTCATGAAACGCACCTACAACGACGTAATGACGGTCTCTATGGAGCAGCGAGAAAGCTTAATCAACAGCATCATGGCCAAAAACAATTAACCACTTGGGCAGTCAAATTCTGGCTGCCCTTATCGTGTCCTTCTACCATCGAAAATGCCATTCTGACTTCACGAACACACGAGGGCCTGTTTACCTTTCGTGGTTAAATTTTGTTCAAAAGATCAACAAACCCTAATACCTGCACTTTCACACCTGTTGAATTATATGGTTCACACCCGCCTAAACACTTGCGGAACAAGGCACTGGCTCTGTTCCGCCCGAGTGACTAACCCCCCGGCAAACAAGTGTTTCCAAATCTATAAAAGAAAATTGCATTTTCATATTGTATTTTCGCAACAAAAACACAATAATAATGATTCTTATTTAGAATTGATAAACTTAACGATAATACTTCGTACTTTAACTATGGAAGTAGTAACCGCTTAGGTGGCGTGAATGCGAACGTATACAAGCTTGAAAGATATCGAGATGAGTATGTTTGGGGCCATAAGTAAGTGACCACTGTTAACCTCTTTTCTAATTTAGGAGGCTTCATTTATTACTAACCAGTAAAGATGAACGCTGTTTACTTATAAAAAACAAAGTCATCGCACAAATATGAGTCTTTGTGCAGCCTTTTATTGATCAAGATTGAGAACAAAATGAAAACCGAAAAAGGAAGTTTCAAGCTTTCCACCGTTACGCTAGCGATTGTCGCAGCAAGTACAGTGTTTACAGCCCAAGCTCAAGAATACACAACCGAAGAAAACATGGTGGTTGTCGCAAGCCGAACGCCGAAAGCGATCAGCGATATCCCGGGAACAGTTTGGTACATCGACGCAGATAAAATCGAACAGGAATACCGTGGTGGTAAATCATTAGGTGAAATTCTATCGGCGAGCATTCCCTCTTTAGATGTAAGCAGCGGCGCTCGTACTAACTATGGTCAGAATCTACGTGGCCGTAAGATGCTCGTTATGATTGATGGCGTATCACTGCAATCCTCTCGCCAAATCAGCCGCCACTTAGATTCAATCGACCCATTTAACATTGATCGCATCGAAGTGTTATCGGGTGCAACGTCTATCTACGGTGCGGGTGCTTCTGGTGGTGTCATCAACATCATCACCAAAAAAGCACAAGGTGAAGAGTTAGAATTCGAATCTTATGTCGGTGGCTCATCGGGCTTTAATTCAGGTGAAGATTTCGATTACAAAGTCGGTCAATCTATCTCTGGCGGTAACGACAAAGTTCAAGCTCGCTCTTCTGTGGTTTACACCGAGACACAAGGTGTATTCGATGCAGATGGCGATATTGTTACTCCTGACATTTCACAAGGCTCACTGCAGTTCAACAAGACGGTAGATTTCCTGACAACTGTCGGCGTGAACCTGTCTGAGACCAAAAAGCTCAACTTCCTAGCACAATATTACGATAGCCAGCAAAACTCTCCTTACGGTCTATACATCACCGGGCGCGATTTTGTTGACGTACGTAAAGGGTTTTACTCGGATCGAGAACACGGAACTGAGCGCATCATGCTGAGTGCCTCTTACGTCGATGATCAATTCCTTGGGCATCAGTTTATTGCTGAAGCTTCATACCGTAAAGAAGACCAAACTTACACGCCTTACTTCCAATCTTCTGGTCAACAAATTACCGATGTTATTTCATTAAAAACAGCACTGGCTAAGAGCTTCAATAAGTTCAATATTGTTTATGGTATCGATGCGTATCAAGATCAGCTTGATAGCAATCAAGCGCTTTACGATCGCACCATTGCGAACAATTCAGGCAACTTAGTCAACAAGACCTATGCACAAGTGGGTCGCTATGCAGGTGTTAAAGTCAGCTCTATCGCAGGCTTTATACAATCTGACTATGCGATCACCGATGATTGGACGGTGGAAGGTGGATTCCGCTACCAATACATCTCTAACAAGATTGATGATTTTGTCGGCTACAGCCAGCAGAAGAAAATTGCTGCTGGTAAAGGCAAAACAGCAGACGCAGTACCAGGTGGTGAAACTGATTACAGTGTTGGCTTATTTAACCTAGGTACGATCTACCACCTTAATAACGAGTCTCAAGTTTGGGCAAACTTCTCGCAAGGTTTCGACCTTGCAGACCCAGCTAAATACTACGGACAAGGCAGCTACAAGCTCGTTGGTGATCACTGGAAACTCAACGACAGCATCAACGTTAATGACTCAAAAATGTCTGGTATCAAAACCAACAGTTTCGAGTTAGGTTACCGCCTTGATACTGGCGAGCTAAGCTTGCAAACCGCGGCTTATTACTCACAATCTGACAAATCAGTGAAGTACAACAGAAAGACATTGCTGATTGAAAACATCAATGACAAAAAGCGAGTGTACGGGCTAGAGGCGATGGCTTCTTACTGGGTACATGACAACATTCAACTGGGCGCTTCTGGTCACTACGTCACCTCTGAAGTGAAAGGTAACGACGGTTGGAAAGATGTATCTGCAGGAAGTGCAAGTACTTCTAAAGCAAGTGCTTGGGCAGGTTGGTATGACACAGACCTATCTGTAAAAGTACAAAGCCAAACTATGTTTGATTACGAAGACGACAAAAACAAACTTGATGGCTACACCGTGTTTGATCTAGTGAGTACGTATCAGCTTCCGGTCGGTAGTCTAGGTTTTGGTATTCAAAACTTACTGAACAAAGACTACACCACTGTTTGGGGTCAACGTGCTCAAATCCTTTACTCGTCTCATTACGACTCAGCAGCGTATGACTACAAAGGCCGCGGCCGTACTTACACTCTGAACTACCAAGTTAAGTACTAATTAATCGGTCTGCATAAGCTGAATTAGTCGCTTACTCTAAAGTGTGGGATAGCTAAAAGACAAAAAGGGTTGGCAAACATGCCAACCCTTTTCAATTGAGGGTTCATTCCGAACTCCCCTATGTTTAATTCTACTTATGCTTAAGCTGTCTTTTCTTTCAAGTTTGATTCTTGTTTATCATCAAGCGCAAAGTAGATCTTCGATACAATTACTTCAGCAATGAGAATCGTAAATACCACGGCGAAGAACGCCACTACACCATTCCAAGGGCCTGTAAAGCTCACCTTCTCGCCGAACAATAAGTTAATCGCTTCTAGCATCACGAACTTTGAACCCACCAAGATGATGTAAGTAGTGATGGCGCGATAAACCTTAGGCCCGGTACCCGGTTTACTTTTGAAGTGCTCAGCAATCTTGTGCTCTAAGCCAATAGAGAGCTTCAACAATAACTGCAGTAATAACGCTGCTATCAAAGAAATAGTGAAAGACTCAATGTTGACGAAGTCCCAGTACTCATCGAAAAAGTTAAGTACCACTAAGTCCACCAGCACAGCTAACGTGTAACCTACAAATAGACGTTGTGGTGTGTTGAACCCGTAAACTTTGTCTGATTTAGTCATTCTGTCTCTCTCTAATTTGATAAGTCGCCTTGATTTGAAATACATCTTAGCGCTCGAAAAGGAGCAAAACTTACCATTTTGTGACACCGCCAATAATCATTATTCAAATTAATGATTCGACAGAAATCCCCCTTCCTTCTCTTATAGCAATAGCAAAAACACACCCAATTCATCACTGTCACCAAATGGCCATTCTTCAAATACTGCGCCCATATGATGACTCCATCAGCGACACACACTCATTTCCAAAAGGTGCAGACTATGAAAAAGCTAATCACTAACGTGAACGTATTTAACGGTGTTGATAACAACTTAATCGAGAGCGTATCAGTCCTCATCGAGGATAACTTGATCACCCAGATTAGAGAAATTAACTTCCATTCTACGAGTTAGTTTCCGTTTTTCGAGTTAATTCCCACTCTATGAATCAATTTACATCCACGTATTACCCACCTAAATAACAACCACACAAGAAACAAAATAGAATATCAACCTGTAAAAATTAAAAATAAACAACCTCTAATTACTTCGTAAAAAACACAGAGTAAATGGAATTATTTCAGCATGGAAAACTCTAACTAAATGTTAAGTGACAATTTATCTGGAGGTGCTATTTTAATATAACCTTGTCAACCCCACGCCCTTAAATTGCACATAAGACAATTTATAAAAGTAAATACTATTAATAATTTTTTGTAATCAGGAATTAACAATGAGACTGTTGTTGTACTCGACATGTGGTGTTCTGAGTTTTCTAGGCATATTTGGACTAGCTGCGTTGTATATTGTTTATTAATTTGTAATCTACTTTTACAATTAATATTTAAATGATAGAAAGCCCTAATCAATAGGGCTTTTTATCCATCAAAGATAATAATTAAGTTATCGTAAATTTATTCTATTTACTTTTCTCTTCTAGCTTAGCCTTTACTATTGGATATAGTTTTTCGTATGGCAAGTAGCCGGGGAGCAATGTTCCATCAATTAGCATCGCTGGTGTACCCCGAACACCCAGCCTCGTAAATAAGTTATAGTTTTCAGCAACTTCAATCGCTATTTCACTGTCTGAAGAAACATAATCGGTGGCTTTGTTCTTCTTCGCTACTTTCATTATCGAACGAACGTTGTGAATACCAGGCTTACTGATCAACATCTCTTCAACTGCTTTGTATTTTTCTTTGTCATTGTTCCAGACATTGAGTCCAAAAGTTGCTGAGTTCAATGGCGAATCTCTCTCCTTTAGAGGGATATAAATATTTATCACCTTGATGTCATTAGGGAACTCATCCGCTATTTTCCGAAGAACAGGGTCTAATTTTTTACACCACGGGCAACTAAAATCAGTCATATTTACGATCGTCAGTTTTGGATCTTCGGAACCATACCAAGGGTGATGTGGGTTGTTATAAATAAAGTCATGACTCTCAACTAACGTTTTATCAAAGCTACTTTGTTGATCTATGTAAGCAGCTAGACTGTCGTGAACTGAATCGATAATACCTTCGTTCGTTTCTAGCATTTGCGTTATCTCGGCAATTTTTTCTTGTTTTGTCATTGCGAAAGTGACGGGTGAGAAAGCCAGAGTAACCAATAGTGTGATGATGCTTCTTGTAATGAATTTCATATTTTTCCCATTAATACTTAGCTAACCAAAGTCGGGCTGCGATACCTATTGGCGTAGTAATTCCTGAAGTAACACTTGTTACTTTTCCATCATTAATAACAATGAGTGTTGGCGTTAAGGAGATTCCCCAATCGCGTGCAATTTTACCTTGAGTGTCATTAATGTTGTCGTAGCTATACCCTTTAGCATTCATATAGCGTTGAACTCTTTCATCTTTACCCGAAGTCAGTGATACACCAACGACGGGATAGCTCGATGAAAACCAATCAACCACTGGCGTCACAAATTTGCAGGCGACGCACCATGTCGTCCAAAAATAAACTAATACCGGCTCTTTCTTACTCATCTCTATTACATCTATCGGTTTACCGGATAACGACATCCCAACCATTGGCGGAACGTTCTGCATTGGAACGTCTTTTGTACGCCAATAATCAACACCAAAGACCACGACCAATGCGAACAAGGTATACAGTAATGCCGATCTCAACTTCTGCTTTTTGGACTGAGGTTTTGCCTTAGCTTTTTTTCTCATCATTCGTCACCACCTTTTGCTTTCTCAATGGCTTCCATCACCGCATCACTGGTTAAGATGACAGGAAGCTCAATACCTTCCGGAGCGTTAGGGCCATAAACCATGTTGAACGGAACACCGAAACGGTTGTGATCTTGTAGGTATGACGTGACACTATCACTTGGGACTGTCCAATCGCCCTCCATCGGCACTACATCACCTTCAGTCAATACGCTGTAAACAGGATCTTGTAAGAGAACCCCGATCTTGTTTGCTTTACAAGTCACGCACCAATCAGCGGTAACATCAACGAAAACTACTTTGTCGTTAGCAACATGATCATCAATGGCTACGGTCGACAAAGCTTCCCACTCAGGTTCTGGTGGCAGAATTTTGGATGTTGCCTTCTCGACAAATAACGAGGCAGAGATAACACTCAACAGCAGCAAGGCAACAGCACCCGCAGTCTTGATTCCATGCACTTGAACCAACCTGACAAGCAATAGGCAAACACTGACCGCCAGTATTGCGTATAGCCACAATTGAGGGACATGAGGTCGAAGCAAGCTAAAGAGCCAAACGCTAGTGATTAGCATCATTCCGCCGAACAGGTATTTAACACGGTTCATCCATGCTCCTGGTTTAGGCAGCGCCAAAGCTATCGATGGGAATGCAGCAACGATGATCCATGGAAGCGGCAAGTGCGGTGAAAATACCAAACATCGTCGGGATAGTCGTGGCAAGAGCAAATGCAACGGCTGTCCCAAGAAATGGAGCAGAACATGGCGTAGCCAATAGCGTTGCGAACATGCCTTGTGTAAAGTGTCCGACGTAACTACTGTCTCCCTTGGTTGCCATCCACGTATTGGTATTCGATGAAAGACGGATCTCGAAAAGCCCTAACATGTTGGCGCTGAAAAGGGCTGTGACGATAAACCAACCGTTTTGGAACTGAATTCCCCAACCGATAACGCTGCCTGATATTTTTAACACAGCCAAGAAAGTGGCGATTAACCAGAAGGATGCGAGGATGCCACTCGCAGATGCAAGGAATTGGAACCTAACCTGTTTTCTTGCCATGCCTTGAGCAGAAATAACCCCACTCAGTTTCATTCCAAGTACAGGGAATACACAGGGCATGATATTGAGAATCAACCCACCTAATAGCGCCAAAAGCACCATACTTATCATAGAGCTATTACCCACTATGCCGTTGGTAACAGTGGCTGGGTATTCTGTAATGAAGTCTTTGTCTTTGATGCTGACACGAATGTGTTGGTTGTTGAGATCGGGTGTGCCCATCCAGCTGCTTACGTCATAAGTCGCAATGGCTTGGTTACCTTCAATTTCAATGTGAGGAATACCAAATTCAGCATCTTGCATTTCATCTGAATCACCATCCACGATTATATCGGGTGCAGTCCAACCAATTTTATGTGTAGCAATAACTTGAAGTTGCGACTTGTGAGCATCCCAAATCGTAGATGTACCCTCTACAAGCGGTGAGTCTTTCGGCACTTCGCTCATTGCTTTTGCGTAGACAAGCATCGCGTCGTTATTCACGGTCATCTCACTTGGGTTAAACACCAAGTTGATGTCAAAATCCGTGAGAATACATATGGTGGTGCATGAAGACATCGTCAGCACTGCATGGAGCTCAACAGGTTTGTTCATATCATCAATATGAAGATTCATCGGAAAGATGATGTTGTGCTTGTAGCCTAGCGTATCTATGCCGAGCAAGTTGAAGCGTTGAGGAAACTTCCAAAACCATTGCAGTTGCGAAACGTTCTTAGAGTCAGCCCATTTAATTTTGGGCGCAATACCTCCTTCGCCAGGACTTCTCCAGTAAGTTTTCCATTCATCAGAAAGGTTCACTTCCAGATAACCCGCCGCGGTTTTATCTTCTTTATTAATTTGTCCTGTCATGACAAAACGCGTTTCTACATACGGATGTAACTTGTCTTGCATCCAACCCGTTGTAACAGGAGTCATCGATTCGCTCGCACTTGCGTTCACAGTGAATGTTGAACACAACGCAACGAATAGCCAAAGCACAACAAAGCGCAATGACATTTTGCTTTTAGGCATGTCTAATTTTTCCTTAAAAAATGAATAATATGAGTGTTAGTTAAACGCTCTTATTTTCATTCTTTAAAGACACAGATCTTGAGATGGATGCGCCTACCTTTGTGGAGGATTGGCTCAGTGAAGGGAGGGAAATACGGGACAGTACTTAGCAACCACAATACGACGACAACGAGTATGAAGTACGTGAATATAGCTTGATCATTGACTTGGTGGTGATCAAAGTTTATCAGGTGTTCTGATAACTCACATTTTTGGACGGATTGGCCGTCTTGGGATTGAGATGCCCCATCAATAAAAACGCCACTATCGCTAATCTTGTTTGCCTGCACGGCAGTAGAAATAGCAGAATCACTGTTGTCATAATTTACTTTGCAGCCTTGGATAAAACTCATATTACTGGCGAGACAGAAACAGATAACCCAACCCACTAATAATAGTGCGCTACGAGTTAGCTGATGTGTGTTTCGACTTGAGATCATATCTAAACTGCAGATGTCTTGTTATGGTAAACGTAGCAATACGACTTAACTAAAATAATAAAGTTCAATTTTTTTCTTAATGTCGATAATTTTCATGAATCAAAGCGATTGAGAATCGTAAAAATCATATACCAACAATCAGGGTCGGAAAGACAATCAGTATCGAAAAGACAATCGACATCAGCCATACCGCGGTCGAGCAGCGTGAACTAAGTAAACTCGGACCAAGACAATACATGCTCAAGAACAACGTATGACCTAACTCTCTGTTTTCTTGCTAGTATTAAACTCATGCAGTTTGTTTATGTATAAAATTGTTGATTGAAGGACGAAGCTTATTGAGATGGGGATGAGATTAGAATGAGGCAATTCATTACTGGACGATTATTTTTCGTACTGTTATTCAGTGCTGTGCTATCAGGGTGCAGTAATTTTAGAAATCTATCTAATGAGATAGACGCAATTGATGCCTATACCGACCAGTACCAAATCATTTTGACCGAACCAGCGTCGGGCTCAGCCGTCGTTATTCAACAGATAAAAGATATCAATAAAAGCGAAGTTGATGGCTACGACGGCATAATAGATAGCGACAGTATTCAATTGCAGCTATCTAGAAAAATACACTACCTACTTGTCTTTGATGATAAAAACCAAGATTTAACCCTACAAGCTGACGAACCATTCAGTGTCGTTAATCTGCACGATCACCAAGACAATTCTACAGTAAGAATTTCACTCGCCATTGACGAAAACAAAGCGCCCAGAGCCTTTGTTAATCACTCACTGTCCTCTTCACTGAAAGTGGAATTGGATCTTGTCGATATAGGCACTGTTGTGAGTTTAACGGATCCGCCCTTTAAGCGAGAAAACGCTAAGCTCGGCATGTGGCAGCCAGTAACATTCTTTTTTGAAGGGAATGCTGGACTCTACTTTTTGTCGGAATACGACCCAACTAAAATCCCTATCCTATTTGTACATGGTATCAACGCAACCGCTTTAGATTTTGCTCCATTAATCGAAAAAATCGATCAATCTAAATACCAAATATGGGTATTCAACTACCCTTCTGGCTTATCTCTGATTTTAAGTTCGAAAGGCTTAAATAACCTGCTGCATACCATAGTGACTGAATACAAGATCCAACAATTACACGTGGTGGCACACAGCATGGGCGGGCTGATCGTGGCAAACAGTGTTCGTCAGTGCCAAATCGGGCAGTTGTGCAATTTTGTCAGTAGCATCACCACCATATCTTCCCCGTTTGGGGGTGTGGCATCCGCCAAGCAAGGAGTTGAATACTCCCCTATCGTGATGCCAGCCTGGGTAGATTTAAATCCAGACGGAAAATTTATCGCCGAATTATTTGGTAGTAAGACTAAAAACCATACCCCGCACTTTTTAGCGTTTGGATACAATTCAGGGGAGTTATTTAATACCAACAGTAATGATGGCGTAATTGACCTATCAAGCCAGCTTTCGCGTCCAGCTCAATTAAACGCCGACCAAATTCTTGGTTACGATGAAAACCATTTAAGCATCTTAGACAACGACGACTTGTTTGAAGATCTTTCTGAGTTTTGGTTGAGAGCCGAACAAGGCTATATACCCGTGATCATTGAAGGAGCTTGATTTTTTGCAATGAGAAGATCATGCTAT